>DATIKA010000250.1:0-2989 GCA_035478055.1 Candidatus Limnocylindrales bacterium
GATCGTGGCCGGCAATGCGTTCATCTTCGATACGAACAGCTCTGTCGCACCCCTTAGCCAGGGCCATACGGATCATCACGTCGGACTGTTTTGGGCCAATGGAAGCCACGGTAACCTCGCCACCCTGGGCCTCTTTGATCAAAACCGATTCTTCAACTGCGTAATTGTCAGCATCGTTAATATCGAAAGAAAAACGGCTGCTGTCAACCGCCGTGCCTTCAGCATTAACCTTTACTTCAGCTTCAGAAGTATCAGGCACATACTTAATGCAAACAAATGTTTTCATAATACTTTCCACCTCCTACCATAATTGAGACTAACTTAACCCTCCGTAAACTCTCCTAACAATTCCATAATCTCGGCCACACGCATCTCTTCCTCAAAGCCGCAGGATTTCATCGCATCTTCAAGAGTGAGCACACAGAAAGGGCAGGCTACGGCCACAATATCTGCACCAAGAGCTTTGGCATCTTTAATGCGTGTTTCGGCCAGCCGTTCCTTCTTCGAAGTTGATTCCACCCACATTTTACCTCCACCGCCTTCACAGCAAAGGCTTCGTTCACGGCGGCGCTCGAATTCCAGTGACTCAACACCCGGAATGGCTTTTAATAAACGGCGTGGTTCGTCATACACGCCACCCTGCTTACCGAGATAGCAGGGATCGTGGAAAACGATCTTCTTCGGCAGTTCACCCTTCCAGGCTATTTTACCTTCGTTGATCATTTCATCCAGAAGTTGAGTGTAATGGATCACCGAACTTTTTAATTCCGGATAGTGGGTTTTGTAAGTGGTAAAACAGTGCGGTGAAAGGGCTACGATGCGTTTTGCCGTAAACTCATTCAAAAAAGCGGTGTTATCCTCGATGAGCATTTCGAAAAGGCCCTCTTCACCAAGCGTAAAAACTTCGCTACCGCAACAGGTTTCATTATCAACTATGAAAGCATAGTCAACGCCAGCTTTATTCAACAGACGGACCATATTTTTGGCAATAGCCTGCACGCGCGGGTCGTAAGCAATTGTACAGCATACAAAAAACAAGTTTTCCACCGGCACACCGGGCTCGGATGTTTTTACATCAAGCCCTTCCATCCAATCATAGCGCGCTGCTCTAGACTTTTCCCACGGGTTTCCTTCAAGCAAAACACTCTGCAAAGCATCACGAACAGTTGGTTCGACTTTGCCGCCTTCAACAATTATGGTTCGTAAACCAATAAGTACTTCCAATGGTTTTAGTCCCTTCGGGCAGCGGACCGCACAGGTATGACAGGCAGTGCAATCCCAAATTTCAGCCAACCTGGCCAACTCGTCCAGTTTCTCTTCACTATAAGCGTTGTAGACAAAGCTGCGTACATTAAGGTCGGCCCGTACTGTGACAGGGCAGCCGCCGGTGCAGCGTCCGCATTGGATGCAACCCAGCAAATCATGTTTTTCCGTAAATGTCTGGATTTTGGTACTCATTATCATACCCCGCATCAATAAAAAATTGTGTTTGATACCGCAATCACGGCGAATCTAACTCAGACCATCAGCATAGCCATCAACTAACTTAACCCGAACGTTCACCCCCAGGGATAAGGCTATATTATGTGACAATTACGACAAAATCGATTTTCACTAATGAATTCGACATCTACTTAAATAAATCCTGCTTGATTTTTTAATTCTACAATATTTTCCCTAGACAACTATTGTCTATGTCAATTGTGTAGAGAGTTGCTTTTTAGTTTTCAGACAATAATGATCTTTCCTGCCGGTATGGGGGTGATTTTGCCCACCGGATATCCTTTGGCACCCCGGTCTTCCAGTGCTTTCAGGTACAAAGCCACCCTTTCGTCAGGCAATGCGACCAGTAACCCTCCGGAGGTCTGTGGGTCGGCGAGTATAACCAGGTAGTCATCTTGTTTGTCAGCGGGCCCCTCCCAACTGATATGCGGAAGCATATAATCCAGGTTACGGTAGGCACCGGCCGGGATCATCCCCATTGCCACCATCTCCCGAACAGCGGGGTACAGGGGCAAAGCGGTGTGGTCAATTTCAGCTCCCACACCGCCAGACAAAAGCATCTCGTACAGATGACCCAACAAGCTGAAACCGGTCACGTCAGTACAGGCAGAAATACCAACCTGCAGCATCGCTTCCGAAGCGGCGGCATTTAGCGCACACATACCGTCTATGGCCGCTGCAGCATCTTTTTCCGAAACTATCTCCCCTTTCAGGGCAGTGGAAATAATACCGGTGCCAAGAGGTTTGGTCAACACAAGGCGATCGCCGGGGCAAGCACCACCGCTGGTAACCAACTGCTGCGGATCTACAAGACCGGTAACGGCAAGGCCATACTTGGGCTCGCTGTCTTCCACACTGTGCCCTCCAACCATCACCGCCCCTGCTTCGCGCACTTTATCGTAACCGCCGCGCAGAATTACCTCCATAACCTTCAATGGCTGGCAGGATGCCGGAAAACAGATAATGTTTAAAGCAGTCAAAGGTTTGCCGCCCATAGCATAGACATCACTCAGGGCATTAGCGGCGGCAATGAGGCCGAAAGTGTAAGGATCGTCGACTATCGGAGTAAAAAAATCGACCGTTTGCACCAGAGCCAGTGTTTCGGAAAGGCGGTAAATGCCGGCATCGGCAAAGTACTGGTTACGGTTCAGATAATTGGGGTCGTCAAATACAGGTAAATAGCGCAGTACCTGCGCCAGGGCCTCTGGCCCAATTTTGGCTGCTCACCCGGCACTGGTCGTTAACTTGGTCAAGCGTATTTTTTGCGGCTCCATTTTCTCACCTTCCTTTCTGCCTTGCTCAGAGCGTAATTCTTCGGTTTACGACATTACATGACATTCAGCTTGAAAGCGACCCGGTGATCTTCGACCCGGCGTGTCAGCTTTGCCTGATCAAAATATTCGAGCAGTGACTGAGCAAACTTACGTGAGCTACCACTGCTGTCGCGAAACTGGGCCAGGGTCAGAGTGGTGTTTTTTTTGAAATG
>DATIKA010000251.1:0-3561 GCA_035478055.1 Candidatus Limnocylindrales bacterium
GAGATCTATTTGAATTCGATTTTGCGCGGGTATTGAAGAAAATCCCTTCGGTCAAATTCCTCTTTTAAGGCGAAGGGCGCTAGCTGCGGAATTGCCGAATACATGGTTGGCTTGACTCAATCACAATTTGGAATAGTTCCAGGTTTTGATTTTAGTCTTTCGGAAAAGATTAGGAGAAGGGTGAAAAATGAACAAGAGGTTTGACCTGACGGGGAAAGTATCATTTGAATTCGTAATGATGTCTGAAACTTGCGTTGATTACTGAGGGAGAGTTGTTTGGTTGGTTTTTCACAATTTACATGCACAGGTAGTTTGTTGTTCAAAGCTAAATAAAAAAGTGGAGGAAAAACATTTTGAAAGTCTTGCATTGTGTTCTGGTTACTGTCATTATTATGTTTGCCCTTTTGGTGGCAGCCTGTGGTGGATCAACCACCACAACACCCGCTGCGACTACTCCTGCCTCTACCACCCCGGCAACAACATCGATAAATCCTATCACAACCACTACCACAGCCGCATCACCCACTATTGCGGAAAAGGATAAATACGGTGGAATTTGGAGAATCGTTCAAACTGCTGGCCCCTCATCTCCCATAGGATATGTTCCGGAATCTGCCAATGATGCCATGAGCGCAGCTTCTTTTGTGCTTGAAGCCATGTTTAAAGTACAGAGAGATGGGAAAATAGTTCCTGAATTGGCTACCTCATGGGACGTCGATTCCCAAGCCAAAACTATTACCTTTCATCTGCGGAAAAACGTCAAATTCACTGATGGCTCCGATTTCAAGGCCCAAAATGTCAAATGGTGCTGGGATCTGGCAGCCGAAGCTAAAAGAACTCCCAATATTGCTTCAGTTGATGTGCTGGATGATCATACCGTACGCGTCAATTTGAAAAACTACCTGAACACGGATGTAACCAGTTTTGATGGTGGTTATTACTCCATTTTCTCTAAAGCCAGCTTTGATAAGAACGGCATTGATTATTCACGGAATAATGTCATTGGAACTGGTCCTTTCCTGCTGAAGGAACATGTCAGAGGATCTAAACTTGTTTATGTTCGTAATCCCAACTACTGGAATCCCGCGTTGCCTTATCTTGATGGTGTGGAAATCAATATCGTCGCAGAGGAAACAGTGCGCAAGATGCTCTTCGAGAAGGGTGACATCGCCATGCTAAACGTTTCGTCACAGGCTGCTGCTGAACTAATAAAGAAAAATTATATCTACGAAAGTGAGGGTGGAGGAACTTATGGTTTGGTGCCTGATAGCGCCAATGCCGATTCGCCTTATGCCAACATTAAAGTTCGTCAGGCAATCTCTTATGCTATTGATCGTGACGCCATTGCCGAAGGCCTTGGATCTGGAATAATGAAGCCCGCCTATCAGATGTACCAGGGCAATCCCATTAGTGCCCTTCCTGAAGGTCAATACCTGAAAACCGAGTATAATCCTGCCAAAGCCAAACAACTTTTAGCTGAGGCCGGTTACGCTAATGGTTTTAAAACTACCATTCACACGTTTACCCAAACAGTCAACCGTGATTTCATTACCGCTATCGCCAAAATGCTGGGAGATGTAGGTATTCAATGCGATGCCGATTTCCCTGAAGCAGGTAAATACCAGGAATATCGTTCTAAGGGTTGGAAAAATGCCATGCTGGCACATGGTTTTGCAGCCTTGCCAGCTTTGTTAACTAATCCTAACGGATTCGCCACATGGTATCTTCCTCAGAACAACATGACTTTCCCCAGCCTGAAAAGGCCGGATGGTTATTATGAAGCGTTGAATGCTTCCTTGCAAACTCCGACCGTTGACCCGGTGAAAGTAAAAGCTGCCTACAAAATAATGGCAGATGATTTCACCTTTATCTGCTATGCTGAAGATCGTGTCAACACCTTCTATCAAAAAGGGGTACATGACGAAGGCGGGAAAATCTATTCTCGCTCTTTCTTCTACCCTGAGATGGCCTGGCTGGAAGCTAGCGTTCGGAAATAAATCCCTTTTAAGATATTGTGCCCCGGGCCGTATTACGGCCGGGGCACAAAATAAGCATAGAGAGTAACAGATGCAGACTTTTATTATTCGCCGGTTAATCCAGATCGTTCTGGTGCTGTTGGTTGTTACCATGCTGGTCTTTCTTCTGGTTAGACTACTGCCGGGCGACCCCATTTTGATGTACATGTCACAGCAAAATATGGAGATACTGTCACAGGAACAAATTGATCAAATACGCCATGAGGTGGGTATCGACCGCAACCTGGCTGTGCAGTATATTGATTGGCTGGGTAGCGCTTTGAGAGGTGATCTGGGCAAGTCAATCATCAACCGCTCTGACGTTGCCGATGAAATGGCCAGCAGGCTGCCTATCTCCATGTATCTGGCAGGCATCGCCTTTATTATCAGCATTATTATAGGCATTCCATTGGGAGTGATTTCAGCCGTACGGCGTGGAACCTGGTTGGACACTCTATTAACCAGCCTCGGCAATTTTGGAATCACTGTCCCGGTCTTCTGGCTGGGAATACTCCTGATTTACCTTTTTGGATTAAAATTGAACTGGCTGCCCATTTTTGGCTTTACCTCGCCATTTACGGATTTTGGTATGAGTATCCGACAATCCATTCTACCTGTATTTTGCCTGGCTGTTCCACCCATTGCTTCCGGTATCCGCATGACCCGCTCCAGTATGTTGGAAGTGATGCGTCAGGACTATATCCGGACAGCCTGGTCAAAGGGCCTCACTGAACGCACGGTTATTATCTCGCATGCCCTTAAAAACGGGCTTATCCCGGTTATCACCATGAAGGGGATGAGCCTGGCGAGCATCGTGGGAGGTTCTGTTATCATCGAAACCGTCTTTAGTATTCCTGGAATGGGAAGACTGGCTGTGGAAGGCCTTTTTGCTCAGGACTATACCGTAGTCCAGGGTGTTATGTTACTGGTCGGCGCGGTGGTCCTTTTCGCGAACTTGCTGGTTGACCTTTCATACGGTTGGCTTGATCCCAGAATCAGATATTCTTAATACCAATACTAAGTTCTGAACTAATAGAGAGGTGCCAAAAATGGCTGTACAGGCAACACAAGATTTCGGTGAGATACAATCCCCCAAGCGGGTCAACGAATTTCGACGCTTTTTGAAGGTGTTTTTTGGCCGTCCGGTGGTAGTTATCGGGCTGGTTATCATAGCTGTTCTTTTGATTTGCGCTGTTATCCCCTCGGTTCTGGCCCCGCATGATCCTACCGCCCAGAATCTTCGCAATACACTGGCTCAACCCAATTCGACAAATATCCTGGGTACGGACTCTTTGGGACGGGACCTGTTCAGTCGTATCATCTATGGAGCCCGCACTGCCGTTATCGTCGGTTTTTCGGCGCTCATTATGTCCTCGGTTTTGGGCATGACACTGGGACTGATGGCCGGATATTTTGGAAAGTTAGCCTATACCATCATTATGCGTTTCATTGACGCTCTGATGGCTTTTCCGGCTTTGTTGCTTACCCTTACCATCGTGGCTCTTCTGGGTGGAGGAATGCATATGGTTATCATTGCTCTGGGCAT
>DATIKA010000252.1:0-2454 GCA_035478055.1 Candidatus Limnocylindrales bacterium
TAGAGACCCTTCATACTTCACACTTTGCAGCATTTTCATCAACTGCGGCGCAGTTACCTGTAAGGAGTATTCTTTTTCCACCAGCTTCCTGCCAGCCTCGCCCATTCGCTGCCGGTGTTCCTTGTTTTCCCGCAACATCAAAAGAGCCTGTAGCCATTCATCGTTCGTCCTGGCCAAGTAACCATTAACTCCATGCCGGATAATTTTACGGTTAACACCCACCGGTGACCCTACTACCGGACGAGCACAGGCCATGTATTGAATCAGTTTGAGACCGCACTTGCCACGTTCCCATGGCTCATCCGGTAACGGCATGATTCCCACATCAAAATGCTGGATCTCCTCTGCTTCGGTAGCCTCAGACCAGCACACGTATTGCACCGGTACGTCGGGCAGGTCTACTTCTCCAGCCCCAACAAGCACTACCCGCGCATCCCCTTGTCTACATATTTCCTTCAATGCCGGAGCAATAAGCGTTAAATACCCGGATGTGGCCGGGGAACCAATCCAGCCAATTGTAAAAGCATTGTTGATGGGCTGGGGAGTACCACAATACTTCTCTAAATCTATTACCGTGGGTAAAATTTCTATCCGACTGGCACCGGCATCGCGAGCTCGGTCCGCCAAATAGTCATTGCCGGCCACAACCAGTGCCGCCCAACGCATTACCCGGTCGATCTTGCGTCCAAGCAGAATTCTGACCAACTTGAATTTGTGTTGATCATAGCGGTGGAAAATCGCGTCGTCATAATCAACCACATAGGGCACTTTAGACAAACCGAGGTCATACTCAACCCAACCCGGTAGCCACGGCAGTGCTTCTTTCTCAATCCAGATTAGATCAAAAATTTTGGTTCGCAACATCTGGTTAATACGTTTACCATACGCTTTTATTATGTTTAAAATGTTTTTTTTACGCCCGGCATAGAGGTCTTTAATGTATTCATCATCAAGCAAGGGAGCTACCTCTACTTCAATCCCTTGTTGCCGCAAATACGGCAAATATTGATAAAAACGATATCGACTGCTGGCAGCGAGATAGCCGTAAAGAGATAATAACAAGATTTTCATGGTTATCGCTTTCTATCCTGACCCAAGATAAGAGCAGGCAGACTCGCCCAAAGTTGCCCAAAACCAGCCAATGTCTCTACCGCATCACGGCCCGACCTCCGGCCTGCAGCCAATGCCAATCGAGCCAAAGGCTCTAGCAACAGCGTCCCCACTAATAAAAACGTTGCCGGAAACCAACCAAAATGCTTATATCCGTACTGAATCCGACTACGTAAAGAATAAAACAATCGGGTTGCCTTGACCTGCTCCGAAGTGCCGCCACCCTTGTGGTAAGCTTGCGCTTCGGCCAAATAAACAGTTTTCCAACCATGCTTGTAAGCATGCAAAGAAAAATCGATATCCTCAAAATACACAAAAAAACGTTCATCAAATCCACCTAAAGTTTCAAATATACTGCGCCGAGTTAAGAAAAAAGCCCCCATAACCTGATCCACCTCCCGAGTTTGCCCATGATCCCACTCGCTCATGAAGTGGCTGAGGAAAAATCGTGGAAATAATCGATCCAGCCCCATCATATTGGCAAAGAACCTGCCGGGCGAGAGAAACCGGGCGCAGGTGCGGCTAATTTGGCCAATTTCATCAACCAGTTGAATGCCTACAATGCCTACCTGCCGGTTATTTTGTTGCTCCATAAAAGCAAGCGGTTTGTCCAGTGAATCTTTAAAAAGCCGGGTGTCGGGATTGAGAAACAACAAATAATCCGCATCACTACCCTTGGCGCCCTGGTTGCATGCCGTCGCAAAGCCACGATTGGTATCGTTTTGGATCATGGTCAGCGGTAAATCCAAGTCATTTAAGTCATCTACCGATCCATCCGATGAGGCATTATCCACAACCACCAAACTGAGTGCAAAACCATCCCGGCAAGCCGTCACTATAGAATCCAGGCAAGCACGAAGCTGTTGCCCAGCGTTCCAGTTTACGATGACAATATCTAACTTAACCATCTTTCTCCACTCTCCGAAGCCTAGCAGTCCGCCCACCAATGCCTGCCTCTTCGAATTCTAGTTTTCTAAGCAACCCCACACTAAATGCAAGGGTCAAGCAAGTGCTCGACCAAATGATGCATCTACTGCGAAAATCAATCGCGCATCAAATCCTCAAGAGCTGCAACTCTGGGCGGCCAGGCATAGGAAAAGTCTCCTCGGTCCAGCGTCAGGTTCGGGCTGTAGGCCGGATCATGCAGCAGCAGGCGGCCCCAGCGGTCCTGCAGGTATCGACCTTCACCGGCAAATCTTGCCTGCTTCTCGGGAGTGTCCTCGTAACCGCGTGTGGCGGATTCGTGGTGATAGAGTTCGGCATAAGGCGTCCAGACGTTGCGATAGCCCGCCTCGCGCACCCGCAGACAGAAATCGACATCGCCAAAGGCGATTTTGAGGTTCT
>DATIKA010000253.1:0-3208 GCA_035478055.1 Candidatus Limnocylindrales bacterium
TAATTCCGTGTTGTATACCGTTTCCGCAGATATGGAAACGTCTTCTGCTTCTCTTTTCATTTCCCCGATTGTTTCAAGGGCACTACGGAGTTGTGCTTCCTCTCTTATTAGTCCGGCACAGTCCCACATCGTTTTTTGCAGCTTCCGGCAAAGAAGTGATGGTCTGTAAGTGCCCTTCCGTCCCAGAAGCTTTGTAACAGGCAGTGCTGTGTTCACAGGCACAGGTTTTGCCGCTTGTTTTGCATACGCTGCGGCAGCACGCCCCGCCAGCTGTCCGAACACCATAATTTCGGTCAGCGCCACTGAACCGAGGCGGTTTCCTCCGTGGACACCACCCATCACTTCTCCGGCGGCGTAAAGCCCGGGGACGGAAGTTCTTCCGCTTTTATCTGCCACAACACCCCCCATGAAGTGATGAGCGGTGGGTATAACCTCCCAGGGTTCCTCCCAGTTAAATGCTTTCCTGCCGTATGAAACAAGCACAGAATCAAAAATCCCCGTCGCACGGACTTTGTCCCGGTAGGTCGTCCCCTCCTCCAGGTTGGGGCGAAGGTCAAGCATCAGTCCGCCGTGCTTCGTTGCATGCCCTTCCAATATCGCTCCGGCCATTGTTCGCACCACTGCAGCTCTGGTAAGTTTGTTGATCCCCTGATTCAAGACAACCCGGCCAGCATTGTCATAAATTATACCTGCCGGGCCGGCCACAACAGGGTCACCGCACACTAACCCGCGATATGCGCCCGGGTGGGTAATACCAAAGGGAATCAGCTGCACCTGTTCCATGTCCATCAGCCGAGCACCGGCACGGAAGGCCAGGGCATAACCGTCTCCTACTGTGCCGCGATTATTGCTCGTTTGCGGATAAAACAGCCACCCGCCTCCACCGGTAGCCAGCACCACCGCTTTGGCACCAAGGATGAATTCGTCTCCGTCAATCAGGCTAAAAACGGAAACACCGTTGACAGAGTCCTCCGCTTTCGAGAATGACAGCGCCAGTGCGTCCTCATAAAGGCTGATATGATGTTTTTCCACTGCTGCACGAAGGGACTGCGCCATGCCGATACCGGCCCCGGAACTGGCCATTGTTCTGGCACGCGTATGGCCACCGGCTATGGAGATTACGCTTTCGGAAAACATGCCTGCATCATCGCGGTTAAATGTATGGCCGAATTCTTCGAGCCTGGCGAGTGCTTCACGGCTGCCATCTACCAGTGCTTCCACCAACTCTGGGTTGCATAAACCATCTCCGGATGCAAGCACATCATCCACGAATGTGTCCCTGCTGTCACCGGGGAGGCCGGCACATGCGGTGAGTCCCACTGCCATACGTGAGTTGCCGTACCCCACCGGTTCCTTGCAGACAATGGCAACACGTCCCCCTGCTTCTGCCGCGGCTACCGCTGCCATCACACCGGCCCCGCCGCCGCCAACCACGATCACGTCATAACAGTCTCTCATAAGTCACCTCGCCGTAACTTTATTGTTTCCATCATATTACAGCTATTTTGCGCGGCCTGTCAATTTATGATCTTGACAATTTTTAAACGTAGTGCATTGCAGCATGTATTCAGGTATAATATAATTAGTTAAAATAGTTGGTTTTACTCAAAAAAATAACTTTTGAACGAAAAGTCAGGTTTTGTTGCTACAATTCACAAGAACTTAAGCGCCTGCATAAATATAGCGTCTTCATAGCAGTCACATCTTGATTTGTGAAAAACGTAACTAATAGCGTTGTAGCGTTGTCAATATTGATGTAATTTTTCGCAAGGAAGCGGTGTAATCGATGAGTCCATTATTGCTCGGCGAACAACTGGCTGAAACTGCCGGTATTCTTAAAAAGGTTGCTCCCTTTTATCTGCTCGATCAAAATGTTCTGGAAAGCATAGCTGCCAAATCAATGTTGCGCAATTTTCCCAAAGGAACTTATGTCTTCCGCCAGGGTGACCTGTCTCTCCATGCGTTGTTTGTAATTATTTCCGGCAGCGCCGAAATCTTAATTCTTAACGAACAGGACAACGAAGTTTTTGTCGGAAAACGCCAGGAACTAGAATTTTTTGGAGAGACAGTCTTTTTGTCGGAAGAACCTTATCCCGCTTCGGTGCGCGCTGAGGAAGATCTGGTGTGTTGTGTCATCTCCCATGCCTTGTTTGAGACCGAGCTAGCCCACATTACAGAATTCACAAACGCTTTTAGCCGCATTCTGGCCGATCGTATGCGAACTTTATACAACGCTTTGCTTTTTGACGCGGGACAGGACCGGCTGACAATCGAACAACCCATGCGGCAGCGAGTTGCAAGCCTGATGTCAACACCCCCCATAACCTGCCGGCCCCAGGATGATATCGCCGCATTGGCCCGGCAAATGTCTACCATGGGTATTTCTTCACTGGTCGTAGTGAGCGACGCTGGGCTTACTCTGGGCATTATTACCAAGCGCGATTTGGTGGAAAAAGTTCTGACCCGGGATGACTACTCAAAGCGGATGACAGCTTCCGACATTATGTCCAAAAACCTGCTGACAGTGGCGCCTGAAGCATTTTATTTCGAAGCCCTGCTGCTTATGGTTGAAAATAAAGTGAAACATTTGGTTGTGATTGACAACCAGAAGCTGGTTGGTATTGTTACAATCCGCGATCTGACAATATCCCGCAGTGTTGGTGCCCTTTCCATTGTCAAAAGTATCGAGAACCAGGACAGCCTTACCGGCCTGGCAAAGGCCAGTGTGGAAATTGATCTTGTGCTGCAGGCCCTGGTGGCAGAAAGAGCAACCAGTCGGGAGATTCTGCAAATTGTGACCGAGTTTTTTGACCGCCTTACCCGTAGAGTAATCCGGGTTTGCGAACAGGAAATGATTGCCGAAGGCCATGGCCTTCCGCCTGTTGCCTATGGTTGGCTTACCATGGGCAGCAGCGGACGCTATGAGCAATTTATGAAGACCGATCAGGACAACGCCATCATCTACGAAAATGTTCCGGCTGACATGGAAGAAGAAGTGGCGAATTACTTTCATCGGCTGGCAGAAAAGGTGGTGGATGGCCTTTGTCGCTGCGGCTTTGCCAGATGCAAGGGAAATGTCGTGGCATCTAACCCATTCTGGTGCCGTTCGTTTGATGGTTGGCGTCATGTCATTAACGGATGGATTAACAAGCTTGAACCGCAAAATGTGCGCATGATGACCATTTTTCTTGACTTCCGGCACGTCTAT
>DATIKA010000254.1:0-2900 GCA_035478055.1 Candidatus Limnocylindrales bacterium
GTATCTTTGCCCGGGTGGGTGCTAATGATGACCTTAGCCGCGGACATAGCACGTTTATGGTAGAAATGCAGGAGACAGCGGAAATCCTCCGCGAAGCTACACCGCAGAGCCTGATTATTCTGGATGAAATTGGCCGCGGCACCAGCACCTATGATGGTATGAGTATTGCGCGCAGTGTTTTAGAATATATCAGTGCTTCAGTTAAAGCAAAAACTCTTTTCTCAACCCATTACCACGAGCTGACTAACCTGGAGGGAAAGCTGCCTGGAGTTAAGAATTATGCCATGGCAGTCAAAGAAAAAGGAAAGCAGGTTATTTTTTTGCGACAGGTAATTCCAGGAAAGGCTGACAAAAGCTACGGCATCAACGTGGCCCGGTTGGCCGGGATACCGTTAGAAGTGCTGTTCAGAGCTGAGTCAATTCTCGCTGAACTGGAAGCGGCGGCTCCAACCTCCGGAGAGAAGCAGTTGGGTTTGCTGTCCCTTGTTTCAGAGCCGGTGTCTGATTATACTGCTGAAATTGAAATTCTCGAACAGGTTAAAGAATGGAACCTGAATCGGCTTACACCTTTGGAAGCAATGCAAAAACTTTATGATTTACAGCAACAGCTTTTAGGAAGCGAAAATAAATCTGGTAAAAGGGATGAGGTATCAATATGAGCATCCAGATACTGGATAAATTGACTGCTGAGCAGATTGCCGCCGGCGAGGTTATTGAAAACCCGGCATCGGTGGTTAAAGAATTGGTCGAGAATTCTTTGGATGCCGGTGCCGGAAAGATTGAGGTAGTGATTGAGGGAGGCGGGAAGAAAAGGCTGACCGTTACCGACGATGGGACAGGCATTAACCCCGGTGAAGTTCCGCTCGCTTTTAAGCGTTTTGCCACCAGCAAACTGGCAACATTGGATGATCTTCAACATTTGGTCAGCCTGGGTTTCCGCGGGGAAGCTTTGCCGAGTATAGCAGCTGTGGCCAGGGTAAATCTTACAACGCGCCGTAATAATGACCTTGAGGGTGTATCCATTGCTTTGGCCGGTGGCGAAATATTGTCGCACACCGAGGCGGGGTGTCCGCAAGGGACGAAAGTAGAGGTCAGTGATCTTTTCTATAACACCCCGGGTCGTCTTAAATTTTTACGTGCTGACGCTGTCGAGGCGAGCCGCGTAAGTTCGTTGATTACCAGTATGGCACTTGTTCATCCGAATGTGACTTTTGTTTTACGCAGTGAGTCTAAAATTTTGTTTAGCTCCTCAGGTGATGGTGTCTTATTACATGTAATTGCAGCTATTTACGGTAATGACTGTGCACTGGCGATGCTTGACATACATAAACGTGATCTTGCCAACGATTGCTCAATCAGCGGCTATATTTCTGCGCCACATTATAGCCGTTCCTCCCGACGCTGGATTACGGTCATGGTGAACAGGCGCCTGATTAAAGATGCCGCGATTATAAATGCCTTAGCAAGGGGATATGGAAGTCTCATACCCCGGCAACGTCATCCGCTGGCGGTTTTGCACTTACAGGTCCCTCCGGGAATGCTTGATGTAAATGTTCATCCGGCTAAAACAGAGGTCCGCTTTCAACATCCGGAGATTATTAAAAACCTCGTCTACCGTTCAGTTAAAACGGTAGTGCAAGGCGAACATATAATGCCGCTTAGCCAATTGGCTTCGCAGTCAGAAGTAAATGAAGAGCTTGCCGAGTCTTATGTTGATGACATCCGAATAATGAGTCGGTTCAATAATTGTCACGAATATATGGATAAGGATCATTATTTCCCAGAGAGCAACTCTGGGAAACAGATTGCGATGGGTACAATCGTTCAGGAATCAGATTCAATTTCAGCAGAGCAATTTGACTATCGCTTGATCGGACAACACCTGCAAAGCTATTTGGTTGTACAGAAAAAAGATGATCTGCTGCTTATTGATCAGCATGCAGCGCATGAAAGGGTTATTTACCATCAGTTGACTGAATCGGATAAAATCGCGAACAGGAGCACGCAGCTTACCATCCCGCTGCCTCTGGAGATACCCTGCGCCTGGCGTGAACAACTGCGTACTGTGTTACCGTTACTGGCGGAAATAGGTTTTGATCTAGAAATATTTGGTGATACCACGTATCTGGTCAGATCGGTGCCATTCTCAATCCGAGGTAATCTCACTTCAGATTTTCTTTATGATATTATTGAAGACTTGTTTTCTGGTGAACGCGAGCCTGGTTCAGACATGCGCCAGCAGATTCGCAAGACGATAGCCTGTCATGGTTCGATTAAAGCAAAACAGGCACTTACCCGGGATGAGATGGAAAAACTGCTGAGAGAGTGGCAGAAAATACCACAGGCTCAGTATTGTCCTCACGGAAGACCTGCCATAATCAGTTTTCATCGGGATCAGTTGGAAAAATGGTTTAAGCGTAAAGGGGGCTGAAGATTATCCCCGACGAGTCAATGATGGAGAAAATACCTTTGTTAGTTTTAGTGGGCCCTACTGCAGTCGGAAAATCAGCTTTTGCTTTTAAAATAGCACAATCCCTTGGTACTGATATAATCAGCGCTGATTCTGCATTGGTCTATCGTCATCTTGATATTGGAACGGCAAAGCCGTCTCAAGCTGAACAGCGCAGAGTTAAGCATCATCTGATCGACATGGTAACTCCGGACCAGGATTTCAGTGTTGCGGATTATCAGAAAAATGCTTACGTGGTTATCGAGCAGTTGTGGCAGCAAGGGAAACTACCTTTTATGGTAGGAGGGACGGGTCTGTATGTAAAGGCAGTAACCGATTGTTACTCTTTTGGGCATATAGGCAAGAATTCACCCTTAAGGGAAGAATACGAACTGTTGGCGAAAATTGAAGGAGTAGACAAGCTCTACGCCCGTCTGACCGACCTGGACCC
>DATIKA010000255.1:0-11934 GCA_035478055.1 Candidatus Limnocylindrales bacterium
CTGCCGTCCCGGGAGTTGGTCGCTGACAGCGTCGAAACCATGGTCAGAGGGCATCAATTCGACGGTCTCATTTGTATTCCTAACTGTGATAAAATAGTGCCCGGCATGTTGATGGCTGCAGTGCGGCTAAATATCCCCACAATTTTTATTTCCGGCGGACCGATGAAAGCCGGGTATTCCAAAGATGGCCGCTCCATAGATCTTATTTCTGTCTTTGAAGGCGTTGGTGCCTTTCGTGCCGGCAAGATAGATGAAAAGGGTTTGTTGGATCTGGAACAGACTGCCTGTCCCGGTTATGGCAGCTGTGCCGGGATGTTTACGGCAAATTCCATGAACTGTCTCAGCGAAGCATTAGGTTTGGCCTTGCCCGGCAACGGCACTGTTTTAGCAGTTGACCCGAGAAGAAGTGCGCTGAAAAAGTGGGCTGGGCGCCAAATTATGGAGCTAATCAAACGCAACATTCGACCGCGGGACATTGTTACTCTGGAAGCGATTGATAATGCTTTTACCCTTGATGTGGCCATGGGTGGATCAACCAACACAATTTTACATTTGTTGGCCATTGCTCAGGAGGCGGATATAAATTATCCCCTTGAGCGTATCAATGTTATTTCGGCGCGTACGCCCACACTCTGCCGGATCTCTCCGGCTTCTGATTTACACATTGAAGATGCTGATCGGGCCGGTGGCGTCAGCGCTGTTTTAGGCGAGCTGCTTCGCAAGGCCGGTCTGCTCAATCGGGATTGCCTGACGGTTACCGGAAAAACATTAGGAGAAAATGTTGAAGAGACGCATAGCCTTGACCCGCAAGTGATTCGCCCCATCGAAGAGCCGTTGAGTCCTGTAGGAGGGTTAAAAATACTTTTTGGAGGCCTGGCACCGGATGGTGCAGTGGTGAAGACAGCGGCTGTGCTGCCCAAAATGATGCGCCATCAGGGGCCGGCAGTGGTTTTTGACTCGGAAGCGGAAGCTTCTGCTGCCATTCTGGCAGGGAGCATCAATCCTGGTGCTGTTGTGGTTATCCGTTACGAAGGGCCTAAGGGAGGCCCTGGCTTCATGGAGATGCTTGGCCCCACCGCAGCTCTGATGGGAATGGGTTTGGGTGAATCGGTAGCGTTACTTACCGATGGCCGTTTTTCCGGCGGCACCCGTGGTGCCTGTATCGGGCATGTTTGCCCGGAAGCTGCTGACGGTGGTCCTATTGCCCTGGTGAAGAACGGTGATCTGATCTCTTATGATCTGGATGCAGGCACATTAGAGCTAATGGTGGCACAGCAGGAACTGGCTGCCAGAAAGGCTGTATTCGTGACTCCTTTGAAGCGGGAACATACCGGTTGGCTGACCAGATATGTGCGTATGGTTACTCCTGCCAGTACCGGCGCGGTACTGCGACCTTAGTATTTAAGAAAGTTTAAGATTTAAAGAACTGTACAGTAATTTGGAGATACATATCTCTGCCGACAAGTTTTAGGAGGTTATTTTGTGGAAGAAATTTTGAAAGCTCTTCTGGAAGGAAAAATCGATGTAGCTACCGCGAAAAACAAACTGCGTGTGCTGAATATAAAAAGTGTTGCTGAGGTCGCAAGGCTTGATGTGAATCGGGCACAGCGAACAGGTGCTCCGGAGGCGATTCTGGCTCAGGGCAAGTTTTCTGCAGATGTAAAGAGACTTGCTTTGGCGATGGCTGAAGAGAGCGGTTATGCTTTGATCACTCGTGTGAAGGAAGAAGATCTGAAGGAACTTGAGTCCGGTGTTCCTGATAGCTACGAACTGCAACATAATCAACTTGCCAGGACAGTTATCGTAAAACAGAAGGGATACTCTTTTCCGAGGGCAGGCAAGATTGGTGTGCTGGCTGCGGGCACAGCTGATATATCTGTTGCCGAAGAGGTGGTCGTTACAGCGACCGTGATGGGCTGCGAAGTGATCAAGGCTTACGATGTGGGAGTAGCGGGCATTCACCGGCTTTACGGACCTCTGACCGAAATGTTGGAGCAGAATGTGTCGGCAATAGTCGTCATTGCCGGTATGGATGCGGTGCTTCCGATCGTAGTCTCCAGTAACGTCGATGTTCCGGTAATCGGTGTGCCGACGTCGGTAGGTTACGGCATGGGCAAAGAGGGTATTGCAGGGCTGATGACCATGCTTCAGACTTGTTCACCTGGGCTTGCTGTTGTGAACATAGATAATGGTTTCGGCGCCGGTGTTTTTGCATCTCTTGTTGCCAGGCAAGCTGTAGCACCAAAGTAGGCTATTCCCGAGTGCTTGGCAGAGGAATTTTTCAGAAAAACGCGCTGGTATTATAAACTAGCTGTAAGTAAGGAGAAAACAGGTATGTGAAGAAAATAACACCTCTTGACAGTGTCACTTTGCTCTGATATATGTAACGTATAATCCCATTTATTTCCGAAAGATCAAAGATGCGGTTTCATTTTTCGATGTAAGGATATAGCTAAATAGGCTACCGTGCCGGGTTTTAATCACTGCCGCTCGATATTACACGAAAATTAGTGATGAGTCGTGCCTTGGGGACAGCTCGAGCGTTCTTGTGGATAAGCGATGTAGTACACAAAGTAAACTTTCGCTGTAGTGTTGGGCTCGTTGCAGAATGGAGGAGAAAATGGAGCGGAAGATAAGCAAAGTTCTTGTAGCCAACAGAGGTGTGGCAGCAGTAAGGATCATGCATACCTGTCGGGATCGCAAAATTAAAACAACAGCAGTTTACAGCACGCCCGATCGACTTTCACATCATGTGACTGTAGCGGATTTATCTGTTCATATCGGGGAGGCGCCACCTGGTGAATCGTATCTGAATATGGATCGGATAATAGAAGCGGCACTACAAACCGGATCCGATGCCGTGCACCCGGGTTGGGGTTTCCTGTCAGAAAATGATGTTTTTGCCCGTAAAGTGATTGATGCCGGCCTGATATGGATTGGTCCTCCCCCCGATGTGATTCGGGCGATGGGAGATAAAATTGAAGCCAAGAAAATCGCTACCATGGCCGGTGCTCCGGTTATACCGGGAGTTGATAACGTAACCGACCCTTCCGTAATCAAGCAGTGGATGGAAACCGAAGGGGTAGATTTTCCGATCATGATCAAGGCTTCCGCCGGCGGAGGCGGCAAGGCAATGCTAAAAGTAGATAGTGAGGCTGAGATTCCAGCGGCACTTTCTCAGGTGCGCTCAGAAGCCTCTAAATCTTTTGGTAATGATGCGGTACTGGTAGAAAAATACATTGAGCGTGGCAGGCATATCGAGGTCCAGGTGGTAGCCGATGAATACGGTAACGTAGTACACTTGTACGAGCGTGAATGTACAATCCAGAGACGTAACCAGAAAATTATTGAAGAAGCTCCTTCACCATCTTTGGATGATGAGCTGCGTCAGGAGATTTGCAACACGGCGATACGGTTGATGAAAAGCATCGACTACGTCTCTGCCGGGACGGTGGAGTTCATCTTTGACCCACCAACCCGCAAATTTTATTTTCTCGAGGTAAATACCAGGTTGCAGGTGGAGCACGGCATTACAGAGCTGATTACCGGTCTGGATATTGTCGGGATAATGATCGATGTAGCCCTTGGAAAGCCACTCCCGTTTAAGCAAACGGACATCCACCCAAACCGTTGGTCATTGGAAGTTCGTCTCAACGCCGAAGATCCACGCAGTTTTGGTCCTTCTTTCGGTACCATTACCCGCTTGCATTCACCTCATGGTCCCGCGGTCAGAATTTCTTCCGGAGTCTATGAAGGCGCGGGCATCCCACCATATTATGACTCTTTGATCATGTTGATTATGGCTACAGGTGCAGACCGGGAAGATGCAATCAGGGTCATGGATCGGGCGATCAGTAAAAACCTCCGAGTTGAAGGGGTCAAAACTCTGGCTCCACTCCTGTTGAGTATCATCAGGCACCCGCAATTTATTTCCGGGGAGTTCTCCACCCGTTTTATTGAAGAACACATGGATGAATTGATCTCAATGTTTATCGAAAAAGACAGTGAAGACGAAATACTTAAAGTGGCCAGATATATTGCGGAAGTATCGGCATTAGGCACGCCAGACTGGATCTGAGAGGTGTATACATGATAGATCATATTTTTGTAGAGCCGGGCATGTCACCACGCGATATTGTTAACAAAGTAAGATCTTTAGATGGGGTCTGTCTTACTTCTGTTTCCATGAGGGATGCAGGCCAGTCTGATTTTAAAAACCGGTTCAGGTTATACGATATCAAAACGCTTGCCCCCATTTACAACAAAATGGGTTTGTTCAGTGCGGAATGCCACGGTGGCGCGCGATGGCACGTGGGGGTGATGAACCGCAAAGAATGTCCCTTTGAAGAAGTGGAACTTTTCAGACAGCAGATGCCGCGAGTGCTGTTACAAACACTGGTGCGTGAAACTAACCTGTGGGGGTACCGGCCTTATCCACCCAACGTAATCAAGCATGTTGTGTCCAAAGTTGATATAGACATATGGAGATGCTTTTCCTTCTTAAATGATATCAGGAATATGCAATCGGTGGCAGAAGTGGTTATGAATAGAGGACGATTGTTCGAGCCTGCCGTTTGTTTCACTCAGACGGACTGGACCTGTACGGACTGGACATGTAACAGCTATTATCTGAAAGTGGTAGATGAGATTGTTTCCCTTTGCGCTGGTACGGATGAAATTATTCTTTGTATTAAAGATATGGCGGGCCTGGGCAGCCCCCAACGGATCGGCAGTCTGGTTGATGTCATCAAACAAAAATATCCTGAACTGGTGATTCATTACCACAGGCATACTACAGATGGCCTTGCGATACCGGCACTGTTGGCGGCAGCCAAAGCCGGGGCATCGATTCTGGATGTCCAGGAAGATCCCCTGGTGCGTTTTTACGGACACTCTCCAATTTTGGCTGTTCGGGCTTTGCTGGAGGAGTCTGGGATTCCGGTGCATCTCAACCTGGATGAAGCGGAAGCCGCGGTGCAGAAAGTGCGCGAATGGATCGGGCACTACGAGTGGGCCGAATCACCGTTTAAGGGTTATGATTATCGTGTGATCAAACACAGGATGCCGGGGGGAGCTTTCCCCAGTTCTTTTGAGCAAGCGGAAAAGGGCGGCTTTTTACACTTGATGCCTGAAATATTAACCCTGATGTCGCTTTACAACCAGATGATCAATTATTTTGATGTCACACCGGGTTCCCAGATAACGTGGGCAACCTGCAGCGGAATTGTCAATAGATATGTCAAAGAAAGAGGAGAAGCGAGTGTTAAAAAGCTTATCAGCCTTCTGAAAAAGTTTGTGGAAGAAAAAGGGCAAGATATCGAGCAGATGGATGAATCCGAGCAGGAGGAACTATATCTCCTTTTCAGGAGCGCGAGCCGTGATTTCAAGAATTTGCTCTTGGGCAAATATGGCAAGCTTCCTGCGGAATGGCCTGCCGACTGGGTTTATAAGAGCTCCTTCGGGGACAGGTGGATGTCCCAGATCAAGGGGCGAAGCGAGCTTTCCCCGCTGGAGATGGTTGAAGATGAAGATTTGGATAAGCAGAAAAGCGATCTTGCTGCTGCTATCGGCCGGGAACCGGGAGATAATGAGTTAATTCTCTACCTGATGCATCCTAAGGATGCTGTAGACTTTATACATTTTCGCGATAAATACGGAGAGGCACCTTTGGTTTTACCGACGGACGTCTGGAGAAAAGGACTGAGCAAGTCTGGTTGCAACGTTGAGTTTCAGTCCTGGGGTAAACCGTGTTGCGTGGAACTTGTCTCTGTAGGCAATGAACATGAAGGCTATATTCATGTTGTGATGAGAGTAAATAATCAAACCAGAGTTTACAGTATCAGAACGCCCAGGGCCAAGGTTGAGGAAATGAGGATGGCGACAGGCCCCGGAGATGTTGGCGCAACTTTAAACGGGAACTTGTGGCGGATTGGGAACCCGCAGAGGGGCACCCTTCAGGTAGGCGCTATTGTACGTATGGGAGAAGAAATTGCCAATATCGAAGCTATGAAAATGGAAAATGGCATCTACGCTCCTTTTGACGGTCAGATTATCGAGGTGTGTGCAAAGTTGAATGATATTGTCCATGAAGGGCAGCTTCTCTTTGTGCTGGAAAAACAAAGATGAGCGTAGCTGTCACCATGCCCGGGTATTGATGCAGTCGCTGCAAAGGAGAAGTGGTTGTTGAAGCTGTCGGAAGGTGAAAAGGAAGTTATCCTTGATTGTGTCGAGGAAGTTTTGCATAGTAGCTCAAAGAACCGAGAAGGGTTGATCCCGATCTTGCAGAAGGTGCAGATTAAGCTTGGGTATTTGCCTTTCTTGGCTATGGAATTGATTGCTGCCGGAACGAAAGTTCCGGCAGTTGATGTGTATGGTCTTGCTACCTTCTACAACCAATTCCGCCTGACCCCGCCCGGGAAACATCAGGTAAAGATATGTCTTGGAACCGCTTGCTACATGGCCGGCGGCGACATAACTCTGGAATCATTCGAACGGCGAATGGCGATCAAAGCAGGAGAAACCAGTGGCGACCGGCGCTTCAGTCTGGGGAGAGTAGCCTGCGTAGGCTGCTGCACGATGGCCCCCGTGGTGGTGGTGGACGATAAGGTGGAAGGAAAAGTTAGCCCGACAAGGGTGGATGGGATCATGCTTGCTCTCGACGATAAAACCGGTGTGGCAGGGGCAGAGGAACCAGCTTAGCCGATGGAGGGATTCCAGGTTCGATGGGTGCACCACATGCGCAACTTGTTTACCAAAAATTGTACTCCGAGGCACTTGCCAAAATGGAAGCGTACAAAGACAAACCAATTGTCCGGGTCGGCACTGCTTCCTGCGGTATTGCTGCAGGAGCCCAGCAAGTGAAAGATGATTTTGTGCGGGAAATTGAAGCCAGAGGTCTTGATGTCATCGTCCAGGAAGTCGGCTGCATGGGCCACTGCTACGCCGAACCGTTGGCAATGATTTCCAAGCCGGGTTTTCCACCCATTTGTTACGGTTACCTTGATTATGGCCTGGTCCACCGCTTGGTGGAAGACTTTCTGGCCGGTGATGACCCCTCCTACGAATATGCTCTGGCTGCTCTTGAGCGGAATGATGTTTTTCCTACATTTGAAGATTTCCCCCGCGGAGTTTACGAAGAAAAGATTATTCTTGCACAGTGTGGTTTGATCAATGCCGGAGATATCGATCAATATATTGCCAGAGATGGTTACAGCGCTCTGGCCAAGGCCCTTTCTCTGAAACCGGAACAAGTTCTGGAAGAGGTTACGGCTTCACGTTTACGCGGACGCGGCGGAGCAGGTTTCCCGGCTGGAGTTAAATGGAGAGCATGTTTGAATGCCGGCGGGGATGAAAAATATGTCATTTGCAACGCCGACGAAGGTGATCCAGGTGCTTTTATGGACCGTAGTATCTTGGAATCCGATCCGCATCTGGTATTGGAAGGGATGGCAATATGTGCTTATACTGTTGGATCATCTCAGGGGTATCTCTATATTCGCGCCGAATATCCGCGAGCAGTGAGTCAGGTTGAAGCGGCAATTGCCCAGGCACGTGAAAAAAGGCTACTCGGTTCCTCGATTCTGGGAACACCATTTGCCTTTGATCTTGAAGTTTTTCAGGGGTCGGGAGCGTTTGTCTGCGGCGAAGAGACCGCCCTTATCAACTCGATGGAAGGTAAAATGGGGCTACCGGAAAACAGACCGCCTCGTCCGACTGATCATGGTTTTCGCGGCAAGCCAACAGTGTTAAATAATGTTAAGACTTTTGCCTATGTTCCTTCGATCTTGCGCCGTGGTGCAGATTGGTTTAGAGGAGTTGGCACGCCCGAAAGCCCGGGCACAGCTGTTTTCTCACTGGTTGGCAAGGTTGTTAATACCGGTCTTGTCGAGGTGCCGATGGGTACAACCTTGCGGCAACTAATTTGCGATGTCGGTGGTGGTCTTCCCAAAGGAAAAGAATTTAAAGCGGTACAGATTGGAGGACCGTCCGGCGGATGTCTTCCGGAATCGGCACTTGATTTGTCGGTTGATTTTGATTCGCTTCGTGCAGCCGGTGCGATAATGGGTTCGGGAGGGTTGGTTGTCCTGGACCAGGACGACTGTATGGTGGCGGTAGCACGGTATTTCCTTGAATTTACCCAACAGGAATCCTGCGGAAAGTGTACTTTCTGCCGCCTTGGAACGAAACACATGCTCGATATTCTGCACGCTGTTACAACCGGCCAAGCTGATGAGGAATCGTTAAAACTACTGGAAGAGCTGGCTGAAGATGTTCGCGATGGTTCACTCTGTAACCTTGGCCGGACTGCGCCTAACCCGGTCTTGACAACGTTAAGGTATTTCCCGGATGAATACCGAGCGCATATTGAAGAAGGCCGCTGCCCGGCTCTGGTTTGCCGTGAATTGATCCTCTATTACATTGAACCTTCCAGGTGCAGTAAATTGTGCAATGTTTGTGTTGGCAGCTGCCCTACTGAAGCAATTTTTACCAGAACAGATGGGTTGAAAGAGATTGACCAGGAGAAATGTGTAAAATGCGATAACTGCCGTAAGGCTTGCCCCACTGAATATAGCGCAGTCATCAGGCTTTCGCCTCCGTTACTGCCTTTGGGGAAATGAGGATTATAGCATGGATGAAATGGTAAATATAACCATCGATGGTTCAGCGGTCAGGGCCCGGGCAGGCGATAAACTGCTCTGGGTCGCGCTTGAAAATAGCATCTATATTCCACATCTTTGTGCAATTAAGGAATTGAGTAGGCCCAATGCCGGCTGTCGTCTCTGCTTTGTCGAAATAGAAGGTGTTTCCGGACCGGTTACGTCGTGTACATATCCGGTCGGGGAAGGAATGGTAGTCAAAACCAGAGGTAAGAAAGTAGATCGCCTGGTTAAAACTGCTTTTGAACTGCTTCTGTCCGATCACAACCTGCAATGCCGCGAGTGTCCGGCGAACCGTGCCTGTGAACTGCAGAAAATAGCCAGAGAGCGAGGCTTGAAACTGCAGCAGCGCCGTTTTAAATCGTTGAACAAAGTGTTTGTTTTGGATGATAGTCCGGGTGAGTTTGCTTTTGACCGCAGCCGATGTGTTCTTTGCGGACAGTGCGTATGGGTCGATCGCGAGGTAGCTGCAGTGGGGGCGATCGGTTTTGTCAACCGCGGCGTTAACCGGGTGGTAACCACTTTCCAGGATGTTCCCCTGGCGGAATCGAACTGCACCGAATGTGCTCTTTGTGTAAAAGCATGTCCCGTCGGAGCGCTTTACTTTAGGGAAGGTCACTTGAAAAAATAAATGCAACTTTGTCCGAGAGATTGCACGGCAAGTTTAGCAATTCTCCCGGCTGTGCTATAATTATGCTAAGTTTTTCAATCCACATTACTATGGAGCCCGATCAGATGCGTTATAAAGCGGTTATTTTTGACCTCGACGGCACACTGCTGGATACAATTCTTGATCTTGCCCTGTCTGTCAACGCCGTGCTTCAGCGAAAAGGTTTTCGGGAACATCCTCCGGAAGCATATCGGTATTATATTGGCGACGGTATTGAGATGCTGGTCCACAGAGCCTTCCCGGATGGGAGTATTGATGAAGAGAATCTCCCTATTCTGGTGAACGCAGTAAAAGAAGAATACGGCCGTCGTTGGGCTAATCATACCAAACCTTATCCGGGGGTGCCTGAACTGCTCTCCTATCTGGAAGATCGGCAGATACCAAAGGCGGTTTTTTCGAATAAACCGGATGAACATACGCAAAAAACCGTCAATGCTTTTTTATTCAGGTGGACATTTGCGGCTGTCTACGGAGTTAAAATGGGTATGCCTCGCAAACCTGATCCCCAGGGAGTCTTACTTATTGCACAGCAAATGCGTCTGGAGCCCCGGTATATTGTTTATGTCGGTGACACCGATACAGATATGCATGCGGCAGTAGCTGCAGGGATGTTCCCGGTAGGAGCATTATGGGGTTATCGTTCTGCCACAGAACTTCGTGATGCCGGTGCGCAGCTGCTGGCCGAAACTCCGGCGGTTGTAGCCAATCTGTTTAACGATCAATAAAACCCCACAAACTATTCGTTGGAGGAGTCTATGGTTCAAAATGCAGCATACCTTGTTGATTTTGACGGCACCATAACCGGATGTGATATCACTACAGAGCTGGGCTTTCATTTCGGTGGCGAGAAATTTTTGGAGATAGAAAATGCTTATCATCGCCGCGAAATTGCCATTCGTCAGTGGTTGCAGAGCATTTCCAAACTGTTACCTCTCGATCGCGAGCAAGTTCTGTCAAAAGCTCTTGCGTGGGCTGAACTTCGGCCCGGGTTTGAGCGTTTTCTTCAGTTTGCCCGTGACAAGGACAGCCCGGTGATCATCGCCAGCGACGGATTCGGTTTATATATCGAGCCCATTCTTGAGAGGCATGGATTATTGCACTACATCAGCGCTATTTATCGCAACGAAACTTATTTGGGAAATGGCAAGCCTGTTGAAGTTCGTACGCCTCACGCCCACCCTACCTGCAGGATTTGCGGCAACTGTAAAGCGACGCATGTAGTTAAATTAAAAAGTGAAGGTCGGCCGATCATCTACATCGGCGATGGTAGTAACGACCGTTTCGGAGCATCGTGGGCTGACTGCATTTGTGCCCGTGACAATCTGGCCGATGCTTGTCGGGAAAATAGCTTTCCGTATACACAATGGCAAGATTTTTATGACATTCTTCAGGTTAATGATCCGGAGCTCAGTGATCGTTCATTAAGCTCACTCTGCTGCCCGTTGGGCAGCGGTGTGAAAATCTGATTGGGGGAGGGTGAAGATGAATTATTCAGATCAGATTGCCCGTTTGGCTGGTTTGATTAACGAGAATAAACGGTTTTATGTGTTAACCGGGGCAGGGATAAGTACTGATAGCGGTATCCCTGATTTTCGATCACCGGGCACCGGCTTATGGGAGAAAATAGATCCGATTGCTGTTTCTTCCGCAGAAGTTTTGTATAACAATCCTAAGGTTTTTTATGAAGAAGGTTTCAAGCGTTTCAGTAAAATAGCATCAGCAGAGCCGAACCCGGGCCATCATATTCTTGCCAGGATGGAAGAGCTTGGGTTTATAGAAGGTCTCGTCACGCAAAACATTGATGGTTTACACGTGAAAGCCGGTTCAAATAAGATCTGGGAAGTCCATGGGCATCTCCGTTCAGGTCATTGTACCAGCTGTAAGATGCAGTACCCTTTTGATGAACTGGTTCAACAGGTTGCTCTGGACCAAATTCCGCCGCTTTGTCACCACTGCGGCGGAATGCTCAGGCCGGAAGTAGTCCTTTTTGGGGACCCAATGCCGTCGTTCTTTTTTGAGCTTCGGAAGACTATCCGGGACAAATGTGATTTAATGCTGGTAGTCGGAAGCAGTCTTGAAGTGTACCCGGTTGCAGAGTTGCCCCTCCTGGCCAAAAAACTGGCAATTATTAACCTGCAACCTACTGATTACGACGGCAGGGCAGAAGTGGTGATCAGGGAAAATTGCAGCCAGGTGTTGACCGATCTGCTGAAGCAATTAAATGATAGCTAAATATATTCGCGTTGTTCTGGCACTGTAAGCAAATTTTCGCCGCAGTGTTAGTGTAGCTTTGGCTCTGTTCCAGTCTAGCGTTGATTTCAACCAGCTCCATTACTGAACAGCTCGCAACCGCAATGAGGCCAGCGCGTGGGCAATAGTGAGGCTGCGGCTTTTGAACCAGTAACTGCCATGACTTCAAGCGGTCACTTCCTCGGCGGAAAGACGCGACGTTTGACGGCTTTTTTTGCATCATTACCAGCGAGCTTGGCTATGATGAGCGCAAAATGCGCCAGGTCTACAGCGGACTGTGGCGGATAGAGCAGTCCTTTAGAATTTTAAAATCAGACCTTTATGCCAGACCTGTGTTTGTCAGCACCAATGAGCATA
>DATIKA010000256.1:0-2208 GCA_035478055.1 Candidatus Limnocylindrales bacterium
AGTGCAAGGATACCGGAAGCCTCTTCGGGAGACGGGTCAATCCCGTATTCAGCGAACTTCATCTTGATTGACTGCGTCCCTGAATGCTTACCGATAACAATCTGACGTTCCAAACCAACTTCTTCCGGGCTGAAAACCTCATAGGTAGCAGGGTGTTTTAGGACGCCGTCAGCATGAATTCCCGATTCATGGGCAAATGTATTGGCGCCAACAATCGGTTTGTTGGGGTAAACGGGCCGTCCGGAAGCACGAGCAACATACTCACACAGACTGCGAAAATCTTTCGTATTGACGCCAAGATTTACACCGAAAAGATGCTTTAAAGCCATCGCAACTTCTTCCAGTGCTGCGTTCCCGGCTCTTTCACCTAGGCCGTTGACAGTAACCCCGAGAAAACGGGCACCGGCCTTCAGACCAGCCAAAGTATTTGCCGTTGCCATACCAAAATCATTGTGAGTATGCATCTCAATCTCCATACCGGTTTTTTCGATTAGCTCTGTAATAACCTCAACTGTTTTAAATGGTTCCATAATGCCAATGGTATCGCAAAAACGAAGGCGATCAGCACCGTATGCCTGAGCCTGTTTGGCAAACTCAACCAAAAAATCCATTTCGGTGCGCGAAGCATCTTCAGCATTGACTGATATATAGACGCCCTCTTTTTTTGCATATTCCACCGCACCGGTCATACTATCAAGAACCCACTTGCGGGTAGTTCTGAGTTTATGCTTAATATGAATATCTGAGGTGGAAATCGATATGGCAACTGCATCCACGCCGCAATCCAGAGAGTGTTTTACATCTTCAATATCAGCTCTGTTCCAGGCCATGATGCTGGCTTGCAGGTTGTAAGAAACAATTTCCTTGACTACCGCCTTTTCGTCACCACCCATCACAGGAATGCCAGCTTCAATTTGATGCACACCGAGATTATCCAGCATTTTAGCTATGCGCACCTTTTCCCGATTTGAAAACACCACCCCGGCGGTTTGTTCGCCATCTCTTAAGGTCGTATCGACAAGCATCGGAATTCCTTTTTTTAATCCTTCCTGGAAACGTTTCACCTGAGCACCTCCGTCTTATTACCTAATATCCCAACGGGTCAACTACCTTCTTATCTCGTTCTTCACGAACAACAATTAATAATCTAAGGGCAAAATCCCTCTCCCGTTATTAATTTTACCCACGTCTCAATTCTTCAGACCGTTTCGCAGCCTCTATTACCGCTTTAATTAAACAACTTCTAAATCCAAACTCTTCCAACACCAGCATTGCAGCACTGGTTGTACCCGCAGGTGATGTGACTATATTTCTCAACTCAGCCGGATGCTGAGAATTTTCTTCCAGCATACGGGCTGACCCGATTAAAGTTTGTATAACTAGTTTAGATGCCACGTCACGCCGAATACCCACCGACACACCGGCATCGATCAGGGTTTCTATAAATAAATACACATAAGCCGGTCCGGTACCACTTAAACCGGTAACTGCATCCATTAATTTTTCCGGAATTCTGATTGTCATGCCAAGCGGTTTCAGCAACTCTTCAACCTGTTCCCGTTCTTCATGTGCTACAAAATCACCGATGCTGATTGCGATCGCGCCTTCACCAATCAGGCAGGGAGTATTAGGCATCAGCCGAATCACTTTAGTTCCTGATGGGAGGCAGCTTTCAATAAAACCAATTGTAATACCAGCCGCTATCGAAGTTAATAATTGATCAGGTCCCACAAATTTTTTTATTGAGTACAGAAGACCTTCAATATCCTGAGGCTTTACGGCAATAAATACATGCCGGCAGTGTGGAATTAGATCGGCCAACGTTTCGGCATTGCTCGCATCTAGCTCGTTGGCAAGGGCAAGCTGCCTTTCCTTATTGATGTCGTAGATCCATAATAATGCAGGGTCTACTCCACCTCTTTTAATCATACCTTTTGCCAGCGCTGAGCCCATAGCACCACAACCGAGTAACCCAATCCCATTTTTAACCATATTTAAATCGCTCCCCCGGAATTCTTGATCCATTCTATCCGAACCAGGACACAGATGCAACATCCCGCGACGCGATCTGTAGCGCGACGCGATCACACATCGCGCGATCATGTTAGTGTTAATCGCAATCACTTAAGTTATTCCAGGGACAGCTCCCACAGGTACAGGGAAGCCACTGATCCGTAAGGGGAGTAGCGTTTCCGGTAGTAGATGAAC
>DATIKA010000257.1:0-2646 GCA_035478055.1 Candidatus Limnocylindrales bacterium
AAGCAGGCGCTATTACGGCCGGTAAGTCTGTTTGCGCAGTCGGCTTATTTGGGGTAGTATTGCTCCATAGTCATTAGCACTCGCATAGAGAGAGTGCTGCTAATAAAATATGCATGGGAGGCAGGAAATATGAACCTAAAGCCTTTAAACGACAGAGTGGTTGTCAAGGTTTTGGAAGCGGATGAGAAAACGGCCAGCGGCATAGTGTTGCCGGATAAGGCCAAGGAAAAGCCCCAGGAAGGCGAAGTAAAAGCTGTTGGCACTGGAAAAGTGTTGGACAACGGCACAAGGCTGGCAATGGAGGTTAAAGTTGGCGATAAAGTGATCTTTTCACGTTATGCCGGCACTGAAATAAAAGTAAAAGGCGAGGAATTTTTAATCCTCAGGCAGGATGATATTTTAGCGCTTGTTAATTAATTTAATGACCATAAAAAGGAGGTAAATGTGATATGGCAAAGCAGATATTATACAGTGAAGAAGCACGCCGCGCTCTGGAAAGAGGAGTGAACCGGCTGGCGGATACAGTTACCGTTACCCTGGGACCAAAAGGACGTAACGTTGTGCTGGACAAGAAATTCGGTTCTCCCCAAATCACCAATGACGGCGTCACCATCGCCCGCGAAATTGAACTTGATGATCCGTTTGAAAATATGGGTGCCCAGCTGGTTAAAGAGGTGGCCACCAAAACTAACGATATTGCCGGAGACGGCACTACTACTGCTACGCTGCTGGCCCAGGCCATTATTCGCGACGGCCTGAAAAACGTCGCTGCAGGTGCCAACCCGATGATCATGAAGAAAGGCATCGACAAAGCAGTTGCCGTGGCCCTCACAGAACTGGAAAAAATGAGCAAGCCGGTGGAGACAAAGGAAGATATTTCGCAGGTTGCCGCTATTTCGGCTGACGATGAAACTATCGGTCAGTTGATCGCCGAAGCAATGGAAAAAGTAGGTAAAGATGGCGTCATCACTGTTGAGGAATCGAAAGGTTTTACGACTGACCTGAAAGTAGTCGAAGGGATGCAGTTTGATCGCGGCTACATTTCACCGTACATGGTTACCGATACCGAGAAGATGGAAGCAGTGCTTGAAAATCCTTACATCCTATTAACGGACCGTAAAATCAGCAATATTCACGATTTGCTGCCGCTTCTGGAGAAGATTGTCCAGAAAGGCAAACAGCTTTTGCTGGTAGCCGAAGATATTGAAGGGGAAGCGTTGGCAACGCTGGTAGTGAACAAGTTACGTGGCACCTTTACTTGCGTAGGCGTTAAAGCCCCCGGTTTTGGCGACCGCCGCAAGGCAATGCTGGAAGACGTTTCTGTCCTTACCGGTGGAAAGGTTGTTTCGGAAGACTTAGGGATCGACATGAAAAATGTAGAACTCGACATGCTTGGAAGCGCCCGACAGGTACGCATTACCAAGGAAGAAACCGTAATTGTCGATGGTGCAGGCGACCCGGCAGATATCAAGAAACGTATTGCTCAACTGCGCGTGCAGATTGAAGATACCACCTCTGATTTTGACCGCGAAAAACTACAGGAACGCCTGGCCAAGCTGGCCGGAGGCGTTGCCGTAATCGAAGTTGGTTCAGCTACCGAGACAGAGATGAAAGAGAAAAAGATGCGCATCGAGGATGCTCTTTCCGCTACGCGTGCTGCGGTTGAAGAAGGTATTGTTCCCGGCGGCGGAATTGCTTACCTGAACGTTACCCTGGGATTTGGCCAGCTGGAAGCAGAACTCGTTGGCGATGAAGCAACAGGTATGCGGATTGTTAAGCGGGCTCTGGAAGACCCGGTACGTGTGATTGCTAACAACGCCGGCGCTGAGGGTTCCGTGGTTGTGGAAAAAATTAAAGCAATGGAAAGAGGCATGGGCTTCAATGCTCTTAACGGCCAGTTTGTAAATATGATGGCGGCTGGCATCGTTGACCCTGCCAAAGTGGCTCGCTCAGCGATCCAGAACGCTTCGAGTATCGCATCTCTCTTCCTGACCACTGAAGCAGTGGTTACCGATAAGCCGGAGAAGAGCGAAGGCGGCATGCATGGCGGAATGGGTGGAATGGGCGGAATGGGCGGAATGGGCGGAATGATGTAAGTTTTTTCCGCAGAAAATGATTTTTAAGGCGCGGCCGCTTTCGTAAAGCGGCCGCTTTTTTTTGAACAGGTTACATTCCGATGCGGCTGTGGTTTTAAAAAGGTGGTTTTATAGTTCAGACAATCTTTTCCAACGAGGCGATTGACTCGTCAATCATTTCCTGCGGGTAGGCGAAGTCTTTGATCTTGCCACCCAGGTAGGCATCATAGGCGGTGAGATCAAAGTGGCCATGCCCGCTGAAATTGAAGAGGATTGTTTTTTCTTCTTTTGCGTCTTTGCATTCGAGCGCGACGTCAATCGCTGCCCGAATAGCATGCGCTGTTTCCGGTGCCGGCAGGATACCTTCAGTGCGGGCAAAAGTCAGGGCTGCTTCAAAGACTGAAACCTGACCGTAGGCACGAGCTTCAACCAGACCGTCTTTATAGAGCTGGCTGACCAGCGGTGAATCGCCATGGTAGCGCAGACCACCAGCATGAATACCGGGCGGCATGAAGTTGTGGCCGAGAGTATACATCATCATCAGGGGTGTATAGCGAGCTACATCTCCGTA
>DATIKA010000258.1:0-3167 GCA_035478055.1 Candidatus Limnocylindrales bacterium
CGGAGCGGTGGTTTCCAATATAGTTCGTTACAGCGAGCTGGGAGTAGCTGCGGTTATCGGAACAACAGGCTGGTACAGCGAGATGGATCGCGTAGTTTCGATCGTTGAGGAAAGTGGCATCGGTTTGATCTGGTCCGGAAACTTTTCTTTGGGGGTTAATCTTTTTTTTCAGATGATTGCATCTGCGGGCGAGGTTATGAACCGTTTTTCCCAATATGACGTCATGGTTCACGAGCAGCATCACAAGAATAAAATTGACAGCCCTTCGGGGACTGCCGAAATGATCGGAAAGATCTTGATTGATGCTCTGGATAGGAAAAATGCGATCGTTACCACGGCACTGAACAGACAGATTGGGATGCATGAGCTGCATATTTCTTCAACCCGGGGAGGTTCAATTCCCGGAACGCATCAGGTAATATTTGACAGTGATGTTGATACCATTGTTCTGAAGCATACGGCAAGAAGTCGTTCCGGTTTTGCCGAAGGAGCAGTGCTGGCGGCAGAATGGATCCAGGGGAAACGCGGACTTTATCATATAAACGAGATGATGCATTCTATAATTAGGGGGCGGAAATGATCGAAAGCAAATTCAGAGGCGTACACACAGCGTTGATTACACCTTTTACCTCCACCGGGGCGGTGGACGTCGGGGCGATGAAGCGGTTGATAGAATATCAAATTGATTCCGGCATTGATGGCCTGGTTCCTTGCGGTACTACCGGGGAGAGTTCAACTCTGACGCACGATGAGCATGACCGGGTTGTTGAATTGACGGTGAAATTTGCCAGAGGCCGGGTTCCGGTAATTGCCGGAACGGGCAGCAACGCTACCGTCGAAGCGATTCAGCTTTCCCAACATGCGGAGCAGTCCGGTGCTGATGCCATTCTTTTGGTTAATCCTTATTATGTCAGGCCCACCCAAAAGGGACTTTATCTGCATTTTAAGGCCGTAGTTGAAGCAGTTTCGATTCCTTGTATACTCTACAATATCCAGAGCAGGACGGGCGTTAACCTGGAGACTGAAACTTTGGTAAGGTTGATGAATGACTTTGATCATATTATTGGTGTTAAAGAGGCTTCAGGGAATCTGGCGCAGATGAAAGATGTGATTCAGAAAAAACACGATCGTTTTCTTGTGTTATCAGGAGACGATAATATGACCATTGATTTGATTGAAGCAGGGGGCAGCGGAGTGATCTCGGTAGCTGCCAACATAGTGCCGGGCCATATGAAAGAAATGGTGCATTATGCTCTGAATGGGAATCTGGAGCAGGCAAGAAAGAAGGAGGCACAACTTATGCCGCTCTTTAAAGCGTGCTTCGTTGAAACCAATCCGATTCCGATCAAAACAGCAATGGCCATGAAAGGATGGTGTGAAGAAGTTTTAAGACTTCCCATGTGTACCCTTTCCAGGGAAGAACACTATGATGTGATCCGAAATGCCCTCGCAGGTTTGGACATCCCGAGCCCATAGGGCTGCTGTGCTGGTATGCCGTTGTACTGTACGTAAAGGGTGTGGTATCAGCGAAACTCCCGAGGTTGCCCCTGCTTTTGACTCCGGCAGGTTGTACTGCACGTAAAGGGTGTGGTATCAGCGAAAAGCGCGATGTACCTGAAATTTAGCGAAGAGAGATAACAATATGGCGAGAATTAACGAAAACTACCGGAAATTAGTTGCAGGATATCTTTTCCCCGAGATTAACAGGCGGGTTCGCCTCTTTCAGCAGGAACATCCGGAAGCGAAAATACTTCGTCTCGGTATCGGGAATACGACAGAGCCTCTTACCCCAACAGTTATTGCAGGATTGCGCGAGGGTGTGGAAAAGCTTGCTGCAGCGGGAACTTACACCGGCTATGGAGATGAACAGGGCGATGAACCTTTAAGAAAGCGGCTTGCTGATTTCTATGCCCGCAGGGGTGTAATCCTGGACGTTGATCAGTTTTTTATCAGTGATGGAGCCAAGCCGGATTCAGGAAATATTCAATCGATCTTCAGTAATGGCAGCCGGGTAGCTTTTCAGGATCCAGCCTACCCTGTTTATGTCGATTCGAACGTAGTTGCCGGCAGATCAGGATTTTATGATTCAACACGAGGAACGTACACAGGATTTGTCTACATGCCAAGCACGCGAACTAATGGATTTATTCCCGATCTCCCCCGGGACCATGTGGATATCCTTTATCTTTGCAGCCCTAATAATCCTACCGGCGCGGTGATGGCTCGGGATGTGTTAAAGAGATTCGTTGACTATGCCCTGGAGCACAGGGCTGTGATCATCTTCGATGCCTCTTATGCCGAGTTTATAACCGACCCAAAACTTCCCCGGTCGATATACGAGGTTGAAGGTGCCGTTGAATGTGCTATTGAGATCAACAGTTTTTCGAAGTTTGCCGGTTTTACCGGCGTTCGCCTGGGTTGGACGGTTGTGCCGAAAGAATTGATAGTTGAAGATAGTGAGCCCGGGGAGGTTCATGAACTCTGGTTGCGCAGGCAGACTACCTTCTTTAACGGTGCCTCCAACATTGCTCAGCGTGGCGGTTTGGCGGTGCTGTCGGAGAATGGGATCAAAGAAAGTGGCGAGACTATAGGGTACTATATGGAGAATGCCAGGATTATCAAAGAGGGACTTTTTTCGATGGGGCTGACGGTTTTTGGAGGAGATAATGCGCCCTATCTGTGGCTGGAGACTCCCGGTAACCTTTCTTCCTGGGATTTTTTTGATAAACTATTAAGGGAAGCCTGGGTGATCGGAACGCCTGGTTCCGGTTTTGGCCCTTCCGGTGAGGGTTATTTGCGGTTAAGTGCCTTTGGACATCGGGAAGATATTAAAACGGCGGTAGATAGTATCAAAACAAAGTTGAAACTATAATAATAGGGACAGAAGGAGAGCCGTCGGTGAGCGAAAAATATGTTCCTTTGTCAAAGGATGAACTGGAAAAGATTGCGGCGATTTATCCAACGCCTTTTCACCTCTATGATGAGCAGGCCATCAGAGAGAATGCTCGTGCGCTGTACAAAACATTCTCCTGGGTGCCCGGATTTAGAAACTATTTTGCCGTGAAGGCATGCCCCAACCCCACAATTTTAAGCATTCTCAAAGACGAAGGGTTTGGAACTGACTGCAGTTCACTGCCGGAATTGGTATTGGCAGATAAAGTTGGTTT
>DATIKA010000259.1:0-2232 GCA_035478055.1 Candidatus Limnocylindrales bacterium
GTTTGTTGAATCGGTGGTCCGATGAAGAGTCCTTTCTCGAGCTGGCTGCAGGGGTTGCTTCCCGTTCCGATTATCGAGCAAATGTCACGGGTATAGATGGCAGCGCCCGTATCTTTTTTCTGGCCGCCCTTGCTAAACAGAGTGGTCGGCCAGCCCTGATCATTGCTCAGGATATGGCACGAGCCGAAAAAATATATTCTGACCTGGCGTCTTTTTTGCCTGCAGAACAGGTAAACTTGTTGCCAGCAAGAGAATTATTTGTGAATGGCGGAATCCTTACCCAGAGTGGTGACTGCCGCGAAAAGCGCCTGCAATTTCTGGAATGGCTGCATTCTAAAGGAGAAGGTATCTACGTGGCTCCTGGTGAAGCGTTTCTTTCCAAAGCCCTTCCTCCTGTACTATGGCAGAATCTGCGGATTGATCTGCTTGCCAGTCAACTGATTGATCGGCAAGAATTACTTCAGCAACTGGTTGAAAGAGGTTACGAGAGAGTTTCTTTAACTGAGAACAAGGGGCAATTCAGTGCTCGTGGTGAGGTTATTGATGTTTATCCCCCTGGTGTCAACATGCCGTTTCGTCTTGAGCTGTTTGGCGACACGATACAGTCTTTGCGGTGGTATGATCCGCAAACACAGCGCTCGGGCGGTCACCTGGAAAATGCGTCGGTGATTCCTGCGCGCGAACTTGTGCTGCCGGGTTCTGTTTACCATCGTGGAGAACAACTGATCCAAAGTAATCTGGAGCAGACGCTAGTTAAACTTCGTCGGCGTGGCGAAGTTGATGTTCTGGCCAGGCTCAAACAAAGAGTTGGGCAACAGATCGAGCGCCTGTCGGAACCTGACGGGCTAGATTTATTCAACAGCTACTTTTCATTTTTCTACGAAGATGGCGCTTCATTGCTTGATTATCTTCCTCCGGATTTCCTTGTTTTTTTGGAAGAGCCGACCTCTGTTATTGAAAAAGAAACAGTTTTGCGGCGCGAGTTTGAAGATTATCGGAGCAACTCTTTGCTGCAGGGTGATATGCTTTTTGATTGCTCAGAGCCGTTGTGGAAAGTAGAAGAGTTGTTGTCGCGGTTACCATGCCCCCTGATTTCCTGTTCATATTTTTCAGGTTCGATCACCGGGGTGAATTTAGGTCAGATCTACCGCCTGGAAGCAAAGAGTGCTTCCTATTACCACGGGAAGTGGGAATTGTTTAGAAGTGATTTTAAGGATTGGCTAAAAAGAGGTTACCGCGTTTATTTGCTGACCGGGTCAGAGCAGCGAGGTCGGGAATTATTAAAAGTACTGGCGGAACCGAGTTTGTCTGACGTAGATATTTCGGAAAATTACACAATCGATAGTACGCTTTCGCTGCAATTGATCGTTGGCAGTCTGGGGGAAGGATTTATCATTCCCGGTTTGCGTATGGCCGTTATAACTGAACATAACCTGCTTCCACATCGACCCAAAAAACGTCAGTTGTCGCGTAAAGAGGGCATTCGTCTGAAAGATTATCGAGATCTTGCAGTAGGCGATTATGTTGTGCACGAGCATCACGGTATTGGCAAATATCTGGGCCTGAGCACACTTGAAATAGGCGGTCTTGTGCGCGATTATCTTCTGTTAAAATACAGGGGTACTGATAAGCTGTATATTCCGGTCGAGCAAGTTGAGATGATCCAGAAATATGCCGGAGGAGAAGGTCAAACGCCACGTCTGCATAGCCTGGGTGGCGGAGAATGGCAGCGTTTGAAGGGTAAGGTTAGTAGTTCGGTGCAACAAATAGCGAGGGAACTGCTTTCTTTGTATGCAGCAAGACAGGTAGTGGAGGGATACGGTTTTGGAGATGATCATCCGTGGCAACAGGAATTTGAAGCGCATTTTCCATATGAAGAAACGCCGGATCAACTCAAAGCAGTGGCAGATGTTAAGGCTGATCTGGGAAAAAAACAGCCCATGGACCGTTTGATCTGCGGTGACGTTGGCTATGGAAAAACTGAAGTAGCCCTGCGGGCCGCGTTTAAAGTGGTGATGGAAGGCAAACAAACTGCGGTGTTGGTTCCAACCACAATTTTGGCTCAACAACACTACGGCACCTTTAAGGAGCGTTTTGCCCATTTTCCGGTTCGGGTGGCCCAACTGAGCCGTTTTGTGTCCCCGGCACAGCAGAAAGAGATTATCAGAGAACTGTCTCAGGGTCAGATTGATATTGTCATTGGGACGCATAGCTTGCTATCAAAAAAGGTTC
>DATIKA010000260.1:0-12739 GCA_035478055.1 Candidatus Limnocylindrales bacterium
AAAAGCCCTGGCCTTCTTCACCAAGCAGGTTTTCTGCCGAGACGGGACAGTCCTGAAAAGCCAGTTCGGCGGTATCGGAGGAATGCATACCTACTTTCTTCAGTTTTCGTGATACGGTAAAACCGGGGGTTCCTTTTTCCACAATAAAAAGGCTGATCCCTTTTGAACCTTCGCTGCCGCGTGCTCGGGCTACCACTATGGCAAAGTCGGCACGCACACCGTTGGTAATAAAAGTCTTTTGACCATTAAGCAGGTAACCGTCGCCATCGCGTACTGTTGATGTACGTATACCGGCTACATCAGAGCCGGCGTCAGGTTCGGTGATGCAAAGACAGCCGATCTTTGTTCCCTGGAGTGCTGGTTTCAAAAAACGTTCTTTGATGCTATCTGAACCGATTTTATGCAAGAGGGCACAGACCATATCTGTTTGTACCCCGACGGCCATGGCTAACCCACCGCTTAGGCTATGCATCATCTCTTCTGCCAGAATCACTCCGCAGAGGTAGTCGCCCCCTTGTCCGCCATATTTTTCCGGGTAATGAATACCCAAAAAGCCGAGATCTCCCATGCGGCGGAACACTGAGGAAGGAAAGCCTTCCATCTCTTCCCATTCTTCAGCGTGCGGTGCCAGTTCCTTGGTTATAAATTCGTGCAGTGTTTTTCGAATAGCCCGATGCTCTTCATTAAACATAGGGTGATGGTCCATTTGTAGGCCTCCTCTTTAATATGTTTCGTTTGATTTTCATTGCTAAAGTCCAAATATGTCCTTGTACTCTTCCTTGGGAGGCATAACAACCGCCTCACCCTTGGCTACGATAACGCCATCCTGGTTTTCCCACTTCAAGTCCATGCGCACCCGGTTCCTTGTTTCGTCTTTTTCCAGAACTGTTGCTGAAGCGGTGATGGTGTCCCCTGGAAAGACCGGAGCCTTGAAACGGCAGGTTGTTTCCAGGGCTATTGTTCCAAGCCCCGGCAAAATTGTGCCTAAAACAGGCGCAATCAAAGATGTGGTAATGCCGCCGTGGGCGATGCGCTTTCCAAACAAGGTTTTCTTGGCAAATTCTTCGTTAACGTGCACCGGATTGAAATCTCCGGTGATGCCGGCAAAGAGATACACATCGGTTTCGCTGACAGTTTTGCTGAATGAAGCACTGTCGCCCACCGAAATTTCATTGATCGTTCTGCCTAGTTTTGCTGAACTCAATTCTGTTCGCCTCCTTAAGCCATGCAACAAGTAGTCGGTCATTACATGCGCGATCTGCTCTTTATTCAACTCCCCCTCATCTCTGAACCATACATAAACCCAGTTAATGCTGCCAAGGATGGTGTATGATAAAACTTTTTCATTTTCCGGAATAAAATATCCCTGTTTGATCCCCTCCCTGATCAGGTTTTGAATGATTAGTTCATAACGTTTACGTGAGGCTGCAACTTCACGCCAGTGCTCCGGCAGCAGTTCTCGCCGCAGATCCATAAATACCGTCATGACTGCTCTGTTTTCACAAATAGCATAAATGTGAGATGTTAAAACCAACCGTAACCGTTGGTCAGCCGGTAAGTCAGGATGGTCCGCAGCAGTGGCCTCTTCCAGAAAGGAGTTCATAGCCTGGCGAAAAATGTGAAAAAGAATGTCCTGCTTGCTTTTGAAGTAATAGTAAACACGACCCTTGGTTACCCCGATCTCTCTGGCTATTTGGTCAATTGTCGCTGCATAACCTAGGCGCGCAAATACACGAGAGGCAGCGGCCAGCACCTGCTGTTTGCGTTTCTCCTCGGTGGTAGTTGAAGACGTAATGTGCTTGGTAAAAACATCCTCGGTCATGGCAAATTCCTTTCAGACTCGCTGGTATGTATATGATACAATTTCGTACCGATAAGTATGTATTTTATTCTATGGCAAAAAAGGTATTCCTGCTCGCGGCGATACTTTTTTTAAATAATTTTGTTATTTTATTGCGACTCACATTGCTGTGAATACTTCTCAGTATTTCTCTGATGTCGTCACATGGAGATGTTTTTCCAAAAAAATTAATCTGTGACAACTGCCAAAAATTTTGTCCATGGCAGCAGGAACTGTTTAAGCAGTGGAGAAGTTGTTTCCTGAAAATAATAAAGAGGTGGACATGATGAATTTTGAGACGATAATTGTTGAAAAAAAGGGCCATGTAGCGCGTATTACCCTGAATCGGCCACAGCGGTTGAATGCGGTCAACAGTACTCTTGGTCTGGAAATGAAGCAGGCGTTGGAAGCGATTGCCGTTGATGACGAAGTCAGGGTGCTGGTTCTTACCGGTAACCCTCGCATCAGGGAAAAAGATGGTCAGCAGGAAATCAAGCATTGCTTTTCTGCCGGTTGGGATCTTTCTGAAACTTCACCTGTTGAACCGATCGTGGAGATGCTTGCTGAATATGAGAAGCCAGTCATCGCAATGGTAAATGGGTTCGCTCTCGGTGGTGGCTGCGAAATAGCTTTGGCTTGTGACTTTATATTTGTTTCAGAAAATGCTGAAATGGGTTTACCGGAAATCAATCGGGGTCTGTTGCCTGGTTGGGGCGGCACGCAGCGCTTGCCACGACGCATTGGGTTGTCTCTGGCAAAACGGATGATTTTTACCGGGGAGACAGTAAATGGCATAGAAGCAAAAGATATAGGTTTGGCGGATGAGGTAGTGAAGAAGGAAGATCTGGACAGGGTTGTGTCGTCATTTGCTGAGAAATTGGCTGCCAAACCTCCTCTTGGTTTACGAAAAATCAAATCAGTAATCAATAAGGGCATCGATACTGATTTGAAGTCAGGCCTCAAGTTGGAGCAGGAGGGGCTAGGTATTCTGGTACAAACCGAAGACTTCCAGGAAGGCATCGCTGCTTTCATGGAAAAAAGAGAGCCGCAGTGGAAAGGGCGTTAACCCGGACGGTGAAGTTATATAATAATCAGTGGCTGACCGATAAGCCGGTTTTCGGTAGTCAAAGACGGTTAAGTAAATAATAGGTTTTCCGAAATGTGTTGTCGTTATATGATATGTTCGGACATACGGATTTTAGAAAATTGGCAAAGTTGGCGGCTATGATAGTATGCAGGCACGAAAAACGTTAATTGTAAATCAGGCGGGCTGACCAGTTGTAATTAGTACAACAGGACCACGTGACGAACGCCTGACTAATAACTACGGGGGAATGATTAATTTGTTTGAGTGGGAGTGCCCGCATTGTTGCCAAAAGTTTTATAGTTCCGACCAGAAAATAGGAAATGAACAAATAATCTGTTGTTATTGCGAAAAGAATATGAGAAACCCTTATTACGACGCACGGGAGGAACCGTTGTAGCTGCCGGGTGTTTTTAGTGGTTCATTTCAGGGCAATACTGGCGCCGGATTTTAAATTTCCTAATCACCGGGAGTAAGTTGTCTGTAGAAAGGTTTTTGCAGTTTGAGGAATATTCGCATGGCAGTTGAAAAAAATGGTGCGAACAGAGCGGCGAATGCACCAGGAGTGCTTTTCCTGGTTGACTCACAGGAAAAAGCACTCCTTTTCTTTGAATCGTCTGGTGTGGTTGTCTACCAGGCTTCCCGATATACCTGAAGAACTTCCTCTGCTTCGGTAACCATGCGTGGATTATAGAGAATAGCACCGTCCGACAGAGAAAGGTCAGCTGCCTCTGTCAGACCTTCTGCAGGAACACCTGCTTCCCGCAGCTTTTGCGGCAGTCCTATATTTTTTGTCAACTCCCAAATTGCTTCGGCAGCAGCTTTGCCGGCTTCAATTTCAGTTAAACCGCGTATATCTAAACCCATAGCCTGCGCAATCAAGGCGTATCGGTCGGCACATTCCTCCAGGTTAAATAACATCACATAAGGCAGAAGAATACTGTTGCCAAGACCGTGAGGCACCTTGAATAGTGCTCCTATTGAATGGGCCATGGCATGAACCATGCCGATCTGGGCGTTACCGAAAGCGATGCCGGCCATAGTTGCAGCAAGTTGTTGTTGTCCCCTGGACACAAGGTCGTTACCCTGTTCAACGCAGCGCGGCAGGTATTGCACGATCATCCTTATGGCATGCAACGCCATGGCATCGGCTATCGGTTCACGCTGCAACGCATGAATTGCCTCGACAGCATGGGTCAATGCATCCATGCCGGTACTAGCCGTCAGATGGGGTGGCAGATCGGCGGTCATTGTTGGATCAAGCACGGCAATATTGGGGATGATAAAATAATCGCAAAACAGCTCTTTAACATTTTGGTCACAGTCTTTAATTACAGCAACCCAGGTCGCTTCGCTGCCGGTGCCGGCAGTTGTTGGAACGACAAGATGAGGCGTTTGCGGGCGCGAAAGTACCTGGATACCTGAATAATCCTGCAGTTGTCCGCCTTCTTTCATTACTATAGCCATTCCCTTGGCCGTATCGATTACACTCCCGCCACCGACGCTTACAAGAACATCGGCTCCTTGCTCGATGGCGAAGGCAGCTCCTTCATTGACCAGATGGAAACCCGAGTCCTGTATACACTTGTCGTAAGTGCCGGCGTATCGTCGGCCCAGGGCCTGCTTAACCCGTTCAGCCAGACCTGCTTCAGTGACACCCTTATCGGTTACAAGCAAAGCTTTTGTGCAGCCGAGGCTGTCAATCTCCAGGCCGATATCTTTGACGCTGTTTTCGCCGAAGATAATTTTGGTGGGGCTATTAAATATAAAAGAGAGGTCTCGATCGTAAGACAATATAAACGCCTCCTATGGATTAACTAGAAACCAAAAGTTGTCCGTAGAGCGTTAAACCAGCTAGTATAATCGGCACGCTCTTCTTCATCCATATCCGCATGAAAACGGGTATCGATTTGCGCTGACAGTTCGGTGAGTCTCAATGATGCTTTAACATAACGCACAATCTTGGGAAGTGATCCTTTCAGCTTGATTTTGCCCTGCATCATAGCTTTGGTTGTATCAAGCTCTCTTTTCATAACCGCCTCCCACCGTTCCATCTCTCCGGTCAGGACAAAATCGGCGCTTTCTCCTGTTGCACGGGGAACCAGTTTCACATACCGGCAATTACCGTGCCACAAATCCATATACATATAAATGTCGTCATCCAATCCTTTAGCCGGGTTGGCCAGGATGTGGATTACGACTGAGCCCTCCCAGGTTTTGGCTACTTCTTTGTAGTTTTCATCTTCCTGAATCAGTTTTTCATAAGTAGCCACCCATTCAGGAGTTCCCATTATGTAAGGTTTTTTTGACTCAGCCAGTCTTTTTTTAACCAGATCTCCGTAAGCATTTTCCCATTCTTCCGTGCCGAAAGTGTAGGCCATTGCTGATCTCCTCCTCAAATGATAGTGGCATAATTATAACTCTTTTTTTAGTAATGCGAAAGTCGATAATTATATGCCGACAATATATTCTCCGATAAGGTTGACAAACACCTAAATAGAAAACAGTTGAAAAATCCAAGTCGTCGTTGTATATTGTAGTTAATTATTGCGATATTTGATTGAAGATACAATTTTTCTAGACTTTTACCTGGCTGCTGGTATGGTTTCCACCAGGCATGGACAGGCAATCGGTCAGGCTTTATGGATAATTAAGCCCGACCAAACATGGAGGTGTCGTAATGTCCGGTTATCATGGAAAGCTGTTGCGGGTCAATCTCACTGATTCTAAAATATCCGAAGAAGAAATACCGGAAAAGTTTAAAAAAGACTATTTGGGAGGTGCGGGACTCGCTACAAAATATCTTTGGGACGAAGTACCCAGGGGTGCTGACCCCCTTGGTCCGGATAATCGCCTGATCTTCATGACGGGCAGCATAACTGGTGTAGTTGCACCGAGTGCCGGGCGTTTCAGTGTCGTTGCCAAATCACCTCAGACGGGCATCTGGGGGCAGGCCAATTCGGGCGGTCGCTGGGGAGTTGATTTTAAGAAGACTGGTTATGATGGCGTTATATTCGAGGGTGTGGCACCAAAACCGGTTTACCTGGTTGTTAACGATAATAAGGCTGAATTGAGGGACGCGAGTCATCTTTGGGGCAAAAAGGTATCGGAAACAACCAAACAAATCAGGGAAGATCTCGACGGAAAATATAACGTGGCCTGTATCGGACCTGCCGGAGAAAACAAGGTCAAGTATGCAGCGATTATGAACGACTATAATCGCGCTGCAGGTCGTTGCGGACTTGGCGCTGTGATGGGGTCTAAGAATTTAAAAGCAATTGCTGCCCGGGGAACTATCAAAACAACCGTTGCCGAACCGGAAGAATTTAAGAAACACTCAAAAAAACAGTATGAGTTGATGGACGAGGCTATGATGAAGATGGCGATGCAGGCTTTCGGCACTTCTGTTGTTTTAGACCTGGTTAACGTCAGAGGAGGATTCCCTACCAGAAACTGGCAAAGCGGGGTTTTTGAACATTCCGACGATATTAACGGGCCGGCCATCTCGGATAAAATCCTAAACAGAAACGTAGCCTGTTATGCCTGCTCAATTGCCTGTGGTCGGGGCACTGAAATTAAAAAGGGCAAATATACCGGTCACAAGGGGGAAGGCCCGGAATATGAAACCGTAGGTACTTTCGGGGGCATGTGCTTTGTCAACGACCTTGAAGCAATCACCATGGCTGGTTATCTTTGTAACGAATACGGCATAGATACAATTTCTGCCGGCAGTACCATCGCTTTTGCGATGGAGTGTTTCGAAAAAGGGATTATAACCACTGCTGATACCGGCGGGTTGGAGCTGAATTTTGGTGATGCGGATATAATCGTCGATCTGGTACCCCTGATTGCAAAACGAGAAGGCTTCGGTGACATACTTGCTGAAGGGTCAATGCGCATGTCAAAGAAATTTGGGCAGGGCAGTGAAAAGTTTGCCATGCATGTTAAAGGGTTGGAACTGCCGGCCTATGACAGTCGTGCAGTTCAGATGACCGGTTTGTCTTATGCTACCGCCAATCGGGGTGGCGATCACGTGACTGCTTACGTACAGGGCCCTACTTTTACCGATGTTCCGTTCTTGATCATCGAAGACAGCGAGATCAAAGACCCGTTTATAGCAGACCCGGATGAGGTCCATATAGTTCGCGAACTTGAAGATGCTCTGACTACCTTTGATTGTGTTGGTGCCTGCAAGTTTATGGGCTTATGTCTTAATGCGGCGGATTGGGTAAGGCTGGTAAATCTTGTTACGGGATGGGACTATAGCGTTAAAGATTATATGTGTGGGGGCGAAAGGGTTTATAACCTGGCCCGTGCATTCAGTGTCAGGGAAGGGCTTACCGCCGCTGGTGATACTTTGCCGAAACGACTACTGGAAGAGCCGCTGCCTGACGGTCCTGCCGAAGGACATGTTAACGAGCTGCCTTTGCTTCTTGATGTTTATTACCAAATACGCGGTTGGGATAAAGAAACAGGTAAGCCGACTCCTGAAAAGCTGCGGGAACTTGGCCTCGCTGAAGTGATTCCGGTGATTTGGGGTTAAAGACAGGGGGTTACATCATTGACCGGTATTGAAGAAAAAAGACCATGGTTAAAAAGCTATACTCTTGGCCCTTTTAAATTGGCCCGGACTCTGGAACCTTATCCCGAAGTGCCCCTTTTTTCAATTCTCGATCGAACAGCCGAGAAGTACCCCGGTGCTACGGCTGTAGATTATTTCGGCAAACGCATGAGTTACCAGGATTTGAAGTTATCTGCCGATAGCCTGGCTTGCGCCCTGGTTAAGCTGGGAGTAAAGAAAGGTGACAAGGTTGCATCAATTTTGCCGACCTGCCCCCAGTATATAATCGGTAATTTTGCCATTCTCAAAACAGGTGCTGTTCATGTGCCATGTAGTATTCTGCACAAGGAACCGGAACTGGAATATGAAATTGGCGAGTCGGGAGCGGAAACGGTGATCTGCCTGGAAGAGCATTATGACCGCTTGCTGAAAGTTAAGCAAAAGACTAAATTAAAGCATATTGTGGTAACCTCACTCCTCGATTACGGCCCGGCCGAAATGGAAAGCCCGGTCCGTATTTCTGGAGTTTATCAATTCAGAGGGCTGATTGCTGAGCATGAGCCTGACCCGCCGCAGGTTGAAATTAACCCCCGGGAAGATCTGGCCTACCTTGCTTTTACCGGAGGGGCAACCGGGGTGCCGAAAGGGGTTATGCTCACCCATTACAATCGTTATGTTAACATAATGCAGGGTATGCCCTGGGCGATGTCCAGCCTTGAAAAATCGATTCGGGGTAAGGCGTCTGCATGTATTGCGGTGCCACTATTTCATTCCTATGGTGATTCCTGCGCTTTATTTGGTGTGTATTGGGGTTTGCGCATGATCCTGATCCAGGATCCCCGAGATATCGATTATATTCTGAAGGTGCTGATTGAGAACAGGCCTTTTATGGCGGCGTTGGTACCGACTCAGTTGATGAAACTGAGGGATAAGGAACTGCCGCGGATGCAGATTCAAATTATATCGGGGGCTTCCTATCTGCCAGTTGATGTAAGGGAAAGCATCTCCGAAAAAATCAAGATGCCGATTTCCGAAGGGTATGGACTTACCGAGACCGGTCCGATGACCCATCTCGATCTTACTGGTTTTTCCAAAATTACTGGTATTGCTGCCAAACAAAAATACAGCATCGGATTGCCGATTCCAGATACCGATGTTAAGTTGATTGACGAGGAAAGCGGTCTGGAATGTCAGCCCGGTGAGCCAGGCCACATGTATATAAAGGGGCCGCAGGTGATGAAAGGATACTGGCCGCAAGCGGGTAACGGACTGATTGACGGTTGGCTGCCAACCGGGGATATATGCAAAATGGACGAAGATGGTTACTTCTATATTGTTGATCGAATCAAAGACATGGCCAACGTTTCCGGTTATAAGGTTTATACCAGCGCTGTCGATGAGGTGCTTCACCAACATCCGGCGGTTTCGATGGCGGTGGCTATCGGCATTCCCGATCCTGAACGGGAGGGCAGTGAAAGGATCAAGGCCTTTGTTGTGCTGAAAGAGGAATATCAAGATCAGGTTTCTGCTGATCAGATCATCGATTTCTGCAAAGAAAAGTGCGCTTCGTATGCAGTTCCTCGCTATGTTGAATTCAGGAAAAGCTTGCCCCTTACAGTTACAGAAAAGATTTTTAAACGGCAGTTGCGCGAAGAAGAGATCGCCAAAATGCAAAAATAAAACATAGTGAAGGGACCCTTGTTTTTTAATGGAGCGCGAGAATTCTTACCGTGCTTCTTTTTTAAACGGAGGTGCTGATTGATGAAAGTAACAGTGAAGCCGTTTTTGTTTTTGAGAAAGGCACTCGGTTTCAATGAACTTGAAGTGGATCTAGATAACAATGCGACTGTGCTGGAGCTGCTGCGGAAACTACGTGAACAGTATGGTTTAACGGAGGAACTATCTACTGCCAGCGGCACCCTGGTTCTTTTTGATGATGATAACTTGATTGGCCTGATGGTTCTGGTTGACGGCCGAAATATTAAACAACTGGATGGAACGGCAACAGTGCTGCATGAAAGCGCAGTAATAACTCTGTTCCCCCCGGCGGCAGGCGGTTAGCGGGCACACATGGGTGTTTCAAAATGGTTCAGCCATAATCGTTCATGGTTCCTCCATTAAGCAGAAGCAAGTGTAGTAGTGTGTGGCGGTATTTGTGATATAATAATATCAGGGCCTCTTTTGCGAGGAATGTTGAGCGCAACGGGCTGACGGCTGTAACTGTTTATTGTTTGTCAGACAGGGGGTCGTTCAGCCGGTTAGTGTTTGTCTCCGGGGGAGAGGGGGAAGTCCTGGCAGATGGCAGAAAAAAGAGTGGCTTTTGATCAAAATAAACGCGATAAACCATTCAAAGGGAAAAAGCGGTCCCGAATAGCCGGCAAAGTATTCAAGATGTTATTATTAACGCTGCTTCTTGTTTTTCTCATCGTCGGTGGGGTTGCTGCTGCCAGGGTGGTCAACTACCTTAACGACACTCCGTCTTTTGACGTTTCCCGATTAACAAAAGATCAGACCTCCCACGTCTATGACTACCATGATGAAAAGGTATTTTCGCTGCATTATGTACAAAACCGGATCCTGGTATCTTTGGATGAGATCCCCGAGCATGTGCTGCAGGCTTTTATTGCGATTGAAGATGAACGTTTCCATCGCCATTTCGGTTTTGATATTATTGCCAGCGCGCGTGCGGCGTGGGCTAATTTCCAGGCTGGCGCGATTGTGCAGGGCGGAAGTACTATAACACAACAGTTAGCCCAGAATTATTTTTTAACTAAAGAAGTCAGCTATGAGCGTAAAGTACAGGAAATATGGATGGCGCTGCAGTTTGAACGCAAATACAGCAAAGAAGAGATCCTCGAAATGTACCTGAACTTGATCTATTTTGGCAACGGAGCCTACGGTGTGGAGACGGCTGCCCGAACTTATTTCGATAAAGGCATCGGTGAGTTGAGCGTTGCCGAGGCCGCCATGCTGGCCGCAATGGTACGCCTACCCAATTTTTACAACCCATTCAATAATGAAGAAGCGGCGCTTAGCCGGATGAGGTTGGTCCTTGCGAACATGTACAGGTTGGGTTTTATCAGCGAATTTGTATACAGGAGTGCTTTAAACGAAGAGTTCGTCTATGCTGTTCCTCCTGACCCGGAAGATCTCCCCTTTCCCCATTTTATCAACTATCTCGTGCATGAAGAGCTGGTCCGTATATTGTCGGCAATTCCGGAAATCGGCTCTATCGACGAAGCATACAGGCTGATCTATACTGGCGGTCTGCACATCTACACCACTTTGGATCCGGCGCTGCAGAGTCATGTTGAAGAGTTGCTAAGACGCGATGCGCTGTACCCGAACACGATCTACATAAACATGACCAAGGCCAGAGAAATGATCGCCAGTCTGGCTTCTGGCCGCGACTTGACGCGGGCCGAACTGCAGTCTTTGGTAGATCCGGACGGAGGTGTGCCCCAACCCCAGGCGGCGATTGTCATTGCCGACCCAGTCACTGGCCGGATCAAGGCCCTGGGTGGCGGGCGCAGATACCTTAAGGGAATAGATGTGTTTCCCCGTTTCACCAGTCTGAGGCAGACCGGCTCGGCGATTAAGCCTATTATCGTCTACGCGCCGGCTTTTGAGGAGGGTGTCCTGGCCGGTGCCAGTACTCCGTTAGACGATTCGCCCTTTACCGGGCCACGGGGGTGGCAGCCACAGAACTTTGATTTGAAATTCCGCGGCATGATACCGGCAAGAGAAGCTCTCTACATATCTTACAATGTGCCAGCCGTGCGCGCTTTCCAGGCTTTAGGTACGCGGCTGGGGGTTCGTTACGCTGAGCGTATGGGTATATCGACCATTCACCCTGGAGAGGTGGACAACCTGAGCCTTTCGCTTGGCGCTTTTACCCGGGGGGTTAGCCCCCTCGACATGGCCCAGGCTTACAGTGTTCTGGCCAACAGCGGGGTTAAAGTAGACTTGCACGTTGTAAGAAAAATTGTTAATCACGACGGCGTGCTGATTTATGAAAACCAGGTCAATCCAAGACAAGTTCTAAGCCCACAATCGGCCTTCATCGTTAACGATATTTTGCAGGATTTTGTGCGTAAATATTTGGGGCGCAATTTGCAGATTGACCGGCCAGTGGCCGCTAAAACCGGAACCAGTGAAAATTGGAACGATGTTTACCTGGTGGCCTACACTCCGAATTTGGTGGTTTCCTTCTGGATGGGCTATGATGAACCGAGAATCGGAAGTATACGGCAAGGGTGGCGTTTTTCAACTAATTTTGTTCGTGAAGTATTATTGAGGGTATTTCAAACGTTGGAGATTAAAAATTTTGTTAGGCCTCCCGGGGTGACAAGAATGGAAGTTTGCATTGAGTCAGGTCTTGTGCCAACTGATGTTTGCCGGGCTGCAGGTACAGTGCGTTTTGATTATTTTATAGAAAAACATGTGCCGAGGGTTAGCTGTGACGTTCACGCACTACCCGTTCCAGAACCAGAAGAAATAACAGATGAACCAGTCGAAGAACAACCGCCTGAAACGGATGAAAGTGAAGAAGAGCAGCCTGCTGGCGATATACCACCTGAGGACAGTAATGGTGTCAATGAAGATGCACCTCAGAGTGGTGATGAAAGTCCACTACCGTGGTGGGAAGTAGCTGGCAGCGTTCGGCAAAGGCCAAATCAAGCGCTATTACCCTGAATTGGCTCTGGTAATGATTTTTTACCGACAATTACTCTGCCTTAGTTTGTTTCACCTATGGCTGTCATATAGATAGTGGTTTCAGCATCTCCGTCAATGCCGATGATCTTGTTGACTTCGTCATCGAAAAAAGCCCCGATCTGGCATGAGCCGAGTTTGCAGGAAACAGCGGCCAGGGCAGTGTTTTGGGCTATGTGGCCGGCGTCGAGGTAAATATAGCGATATGCTCTCTGGTCGTACTTCCATTTTGCACGCTCGACAACTGCGCTCCAGACAAAGACAACAGAAGCTTGCCGGAGCATTGTTTGGCCAAGGGCAGCCTCAGCCAGCTGCTGACCGAAATTGCCTGTTTTTAATAAGGTCAGGGTATGGCTTGGAGCTTCGTAGTGGTAAACACCAGGCTTCAAGTTTTTTACACGGTTAATAACGCAGTAAGTTTCCACAGGATAGAGCCCTCCGGCGGAAGGTGCTGTGCGAAACTGGTAAAATTCTGTGGCCCGGGTGATGCCTTGGGCTGCCCACAGCAACAGTGATAGTGTGCTTGCCAGGAGAGCAGTTT
>DATIKA010000261.1:0-4320 GCA_035478055.1 Candidatus Limnocylindrales bacterium
CCGAGCTCTTCTTCAATACTCATTTGATCCTTTTTTTGACAGGCCTCCTCCAGCTCAGTTATCTCTTCTCTGGCTTTTTCAAGTGCCCCGGCCACAGAAGGCCAATCAAAACCCAACTCCGAGGATCGCCGCTGCACTTTATATGCTTTGAGTAGCGCCGGAAGAGAATGATCAATTGATAAAATCTCCCCGGAGGCACCTCTGTTTTTTTCTTCTGACTTAATTTGTTCCCAACGGCTTCTAACCTGAGAGATATCGACTAATTTTTCGGAACCAAAGACATGTGGGTGCCGCCGAATCAACTTGGATACTATGGCGCGGATGACCTGGTTTAAATCAAAGCGGTTTTCTTCAGCTGCAATTTGACTGTGAAATACAACCTGCATCAAGACATCACCAAGCTCTTCCAGAAGTAGACGATCATTCTGTTCATCTATAGCAGAAACTACTTCATATGCTTCCTCAACAAGGTTTTGTCTCAGGCTAGCATTAGTCTGTTGTTTATCCCAGGGACAACCGTCTTCTGAACACAACTTCGCGATCAAGCTTACCAGATCACCAATACCACACCCCTCGACCGGTGGCAAATATAACGTTGTTTGGTGGTTAAAAACAGATTTGTGATCCAGACTGTGGAGGGGAATACGCCAAACACGCTGTGAATGTGTCCCCGCTGCTCTGATTATAGTTACCGGAAATGACGGGGGGTAGAGCTCCAGTAATTTCAACTTTACCCGTGAAGCTACTGAGCGACTGTAGGCTTGAGCCAGTATAAGATGAGAGTGGCATGGCTCCTTGAGTCTGTCTACAAGCAGAGCGTCATGCACTGTTACTCCTTCCAGGAGGTCTACCTTCAAGCATTCGAGAACCGGCTCAAGAAAACTTAAACCCGCAACTAATTGCAGTTGAATGCCAATCTTGGGGCACAATTTTCTAAGTCTTTCCACAACAGCTTCACCCACTGACGGATGGCCAGGCACAGCGTAACAGATTACCCGGTTCCGCCTGGATGCCGATATCAGACTGTTGGTGATCTTATGGTATACCTGGTTAAAATCGTCACAGCTCCGGTACAGATAATCAAAGAACCGTACCTTTGACCCGTGCGCCGCAAGCGAACGCGCAAGAGCATGACCACCAGTGCGAAAGTAAACCGGGCAACCGCTTATCAAAACCTGCCAGGCAGCGCCGGTCAAGTGCTTCCGGCTGCCCGAGCCAAGACCAACGACCACGATACGACCCATTACTACTCCTTTCCCGAACAATTGTCAATTCTAACTTATTCTATACTATGATTTCAACGGCACAGGCTTTTTTCATCATTAACTGCATAACAATTTGAAACGCATCGCCAGACTGAGCAAATGTTTGCCAATAATCGGCACCGCGGTCAATTCATCCCTACCCAAACCTCCGGAGACTAAAAGTGCCGCCCCGTAAAAAAAAATGCCGGATATTATTGCCATCAAAGTTGCCAGAGCATTGAGACGGCTGAATGGCATTAGCGGTGCGGCAGCCCATAACAGCACATAGTAGACAATATATACTACGATCGCCATTACTGCGACAGCTATGCCGGGTAGCAGAACTAATTCACGCAATCGACAGCGCCACTCGGTAAATATAGTTACGTGGTAGAGATTCAGGGAAGCCGCCACGCCGATTCCAATTACCGTGGCCAAGGCGGCGCCGCCAACATTTAGAGCTGGTATGGCAGTCAGAAACCAGGTCAATACTAACTTCACAAGACCACCGTAAAACATATTAACTGCGGGGGTAATCGGTCTTCCGAGGCCCTGAATTATGCCTGTTGTGGTAACGTAAAGGCAAAGAGGAACCACCGACCAGGACAAGAATGCCAAAGAGTAGCCCGCCTCAGCGTTATTAAAAAGAAGCACTGTAATTGGTTCTGCCAACAGAAACAGACCGATGGCTGACGGCAGTGAAAAAAGCACTGTCAACTTAACTGCAACAGCTACACGGCTGTTAATTAAAGCTTTATCCCTCAAGGTATAAGCCTCAGATATTGTCGGAACCAGGCTCATACTTAGAGCAATGGCAATAACATTGGGGAAATTAACAACCGAACCAGCCATACCGGTAAGCTGACCGTAGAGTGCCCGCGCCCTCTCAATATCAAAACCAGCCGCTTGCAGCTGCCGCGGTACCACCGCCAAGTCCGTCACGGTAAGGAGTGGCATTGCCAGGCTGCCAATTGTGATTGGTACTGCCAGTAAAGCAATACGACCTGCAATGCGGCTAAAAGGTTCTGGATGATGGTAGTGCTGCTCACTGGCCAGGGTTCGCAACTGATGTTGTTTGGTTCGGTAGAAGGCCGCTAGCAGAAGCAGGCCGGCAACCGCCCCAATCACTGTTCCCGAAGTTGCACCTGCAACAGCTAATTCCACCCCCCGCGGCAACAGAATTATAACCAGGGCAATCGAAAAACCGACCCGAACCAACTGTTCGAGAATCTGCGATGCAGCGGTCGGCATCATGTTCTGCTGCCCCTGGAAAAAGCCACGTACTGCCGCCATGATGGTCACGAAAAATATTGCCGGAGCCATAACCATAAGAGGATAAACAGCCTTCACATCTTTGATCATGACTGTGGCAATATATTCCACACTCAGGAGCATCACCAAGGTAATAGAAAAACCCGTTAGTGTCAGAATAGAAAAAACAATCTTGAAAACTCTGATCGCTTCGCGATAATCGTTAAGTGCAATTTTTTCTGCCATTATCTTCGATAAAGCAACCGGAATACCGGCAGTAGAAATTACCAACAATGTGGTATAAATAGGATAGGCATACTGAAAAAGACCAATGCCTTCATCTCCCAATAGTGCTGCCAGCACAATCCTAAAAAAAGCTCCAACAATACGAGAAGCTATACCTGCTGCAGCCAGTATGGCCGCGCCTTTAACAAAAGTACTATGACTGCTGAACAAACTATGCCTCCTTTTTCCCTGTGCCTCTCGGTTTCGACAATAACAGTATTATACCAGTTTGTCAGCTTGGCGACTAAACCAAATACTGCTTGTAAATTTAAACAACCGCAAGCTCCTTGAGAAAAAGTCTCAATTCAGCCAGCAGTGTTTCCAGATTGTGTTCGATTCTAATTTTCAATATTAACGGTTTATCCGACGTTACGGCGATCCGATCTGCTCCAAAAGGTAAAGCCTCTACTATCTGAGCACAGTTTACATGTGTTGTTGCACTGAACTGCAATCGTACGGTTTTCTTTTGCTGTTGTATAAACTCTATCCCCAATTCCCTGCTCAGAACTCGCAGTTCGGCTATAGCCAGCAAATTTTGAACCGGGGTAACAAGGGACCCGTAGCGGTCGGCCAACTCTTCTTTGAGATCTTGGAGGTCCTCCAAAGAATCGGAGGAGTATATACGTTGATAAATATCTACTTTTTGATCCTGACTGGGAATATATGAGGCTGGGATATAGGCACTGATTTGAAGATCCAGCCGCACACTCTTTTTTTCTTCACGCCTTTCATTTTTTAACTCTGCAACAGCCTGCTCCAAAAGCCGGCAGTAGAGATCAAATCCAATTGCAGCCATAAAGCCATGCTGTTCCGCTCCCAAAATATTACCAGCACCTCTTATCTCGAGATCGCGCAAAGCAATTTTAAACCCTGATCCCAATTCAGTGAACTCTTTAATCGCTTTAAGCCTTTTTTGAGCGATTTCAGAAACTATTTTATCTTTACGGTAAGTCAAAAAAGCGTAGGCAGGTCGATTCGAACGACCTACTCTACCCCGAATCTGATATAGCTGTGCCAGACCTAACCTGTCGGCTTCGTAAACAATAAGGGTGTTTACATTGGGGATATCCAGACCGGCTTCAATGATCGTAGTACTGACAAGGACCTGGTACTTTCCTGCCTGAAAATCGGCCATGATTCGCTCCAGTAAGGTTTCAGGCATCTGACCATGCCCAACCGCAATGCTAACATCCGGGAACATGCGCTGGATATTCTCAGCCATAGCATCGATCCGATCAACGCGGTTGAAAACAAAGTATACCTGCCCCTGCCGGTTAAGTTCACGCTGGATAGCCTCACGGACCTGACTCTCAGAATACTCCACTACGTAGGTCTGCACCGGATAGCGATCTTCAGGGGGTGTGTCAATAATGCTCAAATCCCTGGTCCCGGCCAAGGACAGGTGAAGTGTTCTTGGAATGGGAGTAGCAGTCATGGATAAAACATCAACATTTAACCGTAACTGTTTCATTTTTTCTTTCTGATTCACACCAAAACGCTGCTCTTCATCAATAACCATCAGACCTAAATCATTGAAACG
>DATIKA010000262.1:0-3616 GCA_035478055.1 Candidatus Limnocylindrales bacterium
AAAAATTATTCTTGTCGGGAAGGGTTGTTTGAAATGAACGAGAATATAAATGAAGCGCTGCGGTCTATCTTAAGTTAACATCAAAAATGGCGGGGATGTATGTCGTAACCACTCCAGGAAGGACCGCAGGCCAAAGGCAGATGATAAAATTTGCCTGACGGGATTGATTACGCCGTTCCTTACCGCCCGCTTACCAGGCATTCCATGTTGACTTTGAAGGGATAGTAAAAAAAGTGAGGAGGGAGAAAAGCCAACTGAATCTCAGCGTGAAAAATATTAGGAAAACGAGGTGTGGCTGATGCCAAAAAGACAGGATATTGACAAACTTTTAATTATCGGGTCAGGACCAATTATTATCGGGCAGGCTGCGGAATTCGATTATTCGGGTACTCAGGCCTGCAAAGCCCTTAAAAAACTGGGCTATACCGTTGTCCTGGTTAATTCCAATCCGGCAACTATAATGACGGATCCGGGCATGGCTGACGCTACATACATCGAGCCGCTTAATGTAAAGAGACTGACCGCTATCATTGAAAAGGAACGACCGGATGCCTTGCTTCCTAATCTGGGTGGCCAATCAGCCCTTAACCTTAGCATCGAGCTAAACAAGGCTGGTATTCTCGAAAAATATGGAGTTGAAGTAATTGGTGTTCAGCTCGATGCCATCGAACGAGGCGAAGATCGCATCGTTTTTAAGGAGCTCATGAAAAAGATTGGCATAGAGATGCCGAAAAGCGAGCCTGCTTATACTGTAGAAGAAGCTGAGAACATTGCCAAGAGGCTGGGTTTCCCAGTAGTTATCCGCCCTGCTTATACCATGGGTGGATCAGGCGGTGGGTTGGTTTATAATATCGAAGAGTTAAGGGTAGTGGCCAACCGGGGGATTACTGCCAGCTTGATAGGCCAGATATTGGTGGAAGAATCTGTTCTGGGTTGGGAAGAGCTTGAACTGGAAGTGGTTCGTGATGCTAAAAATAAGATGCTAACAGTATGTTTCATTGAAAATATAGATGCCATCGGGGTGCATACCGGGGACTCTTTCTGTTCTGCTCCCTTTTTGACCATAAGCCCGGAATTGCAGGATCGCCTGCAAAAACAGGCCTATACTATTGTGGAATCCGTCGGTGTAATCGGGGGTACCAATGTGCAATTCGCTCATGACCCCAAAACAGGGCGGATCGTTGTGATCGAGATCAATCCGCGCACTTCCCGCTCTTCAGCACTGGCTTCGAAAGCTACCGGATTTCCCATTGCCATGGTTTCCGCTCTGTTGGCTGCCGGCCTGACACTGGATGAAATCCCTTACTGGAGGGACGGGACGTTGGATAAGTATACTCCCTCCGGTGATTATGTGGTTATGAAGTTTGCACGTTGGGCTTTCGAGAAGTTTAAAGGCGCCGAAGATAAGCTGGGAACGCAAATGAAAGCTGTGGGCGAAGCGATGAGTATTGGCAAAAACTACAAGGAGGCTTTCCAGAAAGCAATCCGTTCGTTGGAGACAGGACGTTCCGGACTGGGTTTTGCTAAAGATTTTAATCAGAAGACAGCAGAGGAATTGCTGGCACTACTGCTCGAACCGTCGAGTGAGCGTCAGTTTATTATGTATGAAGCGTTGCGCAAAGGAGTATCAGTTGAGCAACTTTATCATTTAACTTACATCAAACCATGGTTTATTGAACAGATGCAAGAATTGGTTTTGCTCGAAGAAGAGATTTTAAAATACAAAAATGGTAATTTACCCGTTGAATTGTTGGTGCGCGCCAAAAAGGACGGTTTTGCCGATCGCTACCTGGCAAAACTGTTAAACATGCCGGAAAAGGAAATCAGGCGGCAGCGCATTGCACTGGGTGTTACGCAGGGATGGGAGAGGGTGCCAGTCAGCGGGGTGGAGAGTGCTGAGTTCTATTATTATTCCACCTATAATGCACCGGATAAATCGCCATCAAGCGACAGGCAGAAAGTTATGGTTTTAGGCAGCGGCCCCAACCGGATCGGGCAGGGGATTGAGTTTGACTACTGCTGCGTCCATGCGGCCTTTGCTCTACGTGATCTGGGGTACGAAACAATTATCGTTAATTGCAATCCGGAGACTGTTTCTACCGATTATGATACATCAGATAAGCTGTACTTCGAGCCGCTAACCGTCGAGGACGTGCTCAGTATCTATCAAAAAGAAAAGCCGGCAGGGGTAATTGTTCAGTTTGGCGGCCAGACTCCCCTTAATATTGCCGGAGAACTGGCCGCAGAAGGCGTCCGGATTCTTGGCACGCCACTGGATGCGATTGATCTCGCTGAGGACCGGGACCGTTTCCGCATGCTAATGGAAAAAATGGGGATTCCCATGCCTCAGTCCGGCATGGCCGGAAACCTGGAGGAAGCGATAGCCATTGCCGCTGAAATAGGCTATCCGCTGATGGTAAGGCCGTCCTACGTTCTGGGCGGGCGTGGTATGGAATGTGTCCACGATGAGGAGATGTTGCGGCAGTATATTACCGCAGCGGTGGAAATTACACCGGAAAAACCGATCTTGATCGATAAATTCCTGGATAATGCCATTGAAGCCGAAGCGGACGCCATTTCCGACGGCACAGAGGTTTTTGTGCCTGCTGTTATGGAACATATCGAGTATGCAGGAGTGCATTCGGGGGACTCTGCGTGCGTGATACCTACGATCACTATAACGGAGGAACAGCTGTCAACCATTGATGAGTATTCGAAAAAAATAGCCCGGGAACTGAAAGTGGTAGGTCTCATAAACATTCAATATGCTATTGCCGATAACCGTGTTTATGTCCTGGAAGCCAATCCCCGTGCTTCGCGTACCGTTCCGATTGTTTCAAAGGTTTGCAACTTTTCGATGGTTCGTCTTGCTACCGAAGTTATTATGGGCAAGGCTAAGGTTGCTGGCCTCACAACAGATAAAGTTTTACATTTTGGAGTCAAGGAAGCGGTGTTCCCCTTTAACATGTTCCATGATGTCGACCCTCTTTTGGGACCGGAAATGAGAGCAACTGGTGAAGTTCTAGGTATAGCCGACTCATTTGGTCTGGCCTTTTTTAAGGCTCAGGAAGCTACCCGCACACCCTTACCGACTTCGGGAACAATGCTGATCAGTGTACGCGAACAGGATAGGCTTGCCGTTTTAGAAGTTGCAACCGAATTCGCCAAGTTGGGATTCAAAATCCTGTCAACGGAGGGAACGAACAATTTCCTGAATAAAAATGGCGTTAAGTCGAACTTTATTAAGAAGATCTATGAGGGCAGGCCTAATATTTTGGACAGTATTGCCAACAAGGAGATTGGCCTGATTATTAATACTCCTATTGGGCGGCTCAGCGAAATAGATGATTCATATATACGGAAAGCGGCCATTAAGCATAAGATACCGTATATTACCACACTCGCCGCAGCTCTTGCCAGCGCCAAAGGAATTGAAGCCCACAGGAACGCAGAGTTAGACCAGGTAAAATCATTGCAAGACTATCACAAGACAGCATCAGGGCTGAAAGACAGTTAGGTAATTGACTTGATCTGACAGATGAGCCGAAGCAAGAAGCAACGTTAAGCAGTAGCGCTATTCTTCTTAAGCGGCGACTTGCGGAAACCTGGCTCCGTC
>DATIKA010000263.1:0-2253 GCA_035478055.1 Candidatus Limnocylindrales bacterium
AGGCTTATGCCAGGTTCGTGTCGGGTTAGCACAGGCAAGATGATCAGTTTTTTTCTTTCTTTACGGTCGGCTCCATCGCAATAGTTCGGCCGTTGAGCAGAGAGGCAACGCCAACATCGTATTCTTCATGGCTACCACCACAAACGAGGCATATTTTTTCCGGGTCAACATGGCGTTGCGGCTCAGTATAAGTATAGACTCCGCCTTCGTAGTTACGCAAGACCACCCGCGTAGGCGATTGAGATATAAGGTACTGGGGCATGACTGGTATCTTGCCCCCGCCGCCCGGTGCGTCAACACAAAAAGTAGGCACTCCCAATCCGGTGGTATGGCCGCGAAGGTTTTCAATAGCCTCGATGCCCGCGGCAACAGAAGTGCGAAAATGTTCGATTCCCTGGGAGAGGTCACATTGATAGAGATAATAGGGGCGCACCCGGATTTTCAACAACTCATGGCTCAGCTTTTTTAATATTTGCGGACAATCGTTAATCCCGGCTAACAAGACCGACTGGTTGCCCAAAGGAATACCGGCATCGGCAAGACGGGCACAGGCTTCCGTCGAAGCCGCATTAATCTCATGCGGATGGTTAAAGTGCGTATTTAAAAAGATCGGGTGATATTTAGCCAGCATCCGGCAAAGCTCCTGGGTAATACGCTGGGGCATGACCACAGGTACCCTGCTGCCAAAGCGGATCAGCTCAACGTGCGGAATAGCGCGCAGCTGCTGCAGGATGTATTCAATCAACGCATCTGCTATCAGTAAGCCATCTCCCCCCGAGATCAAGACATCCCGGACAACCGGCGTGCGGCGTACATAGTCGATAGCCGCATCGATCTGCCCCCGGGAGCGTGCCTGATCGGTCACTCCAGCCAAACGACGGCGGGTGCAGTGGCGGCAGTACATCGAGCACTGGTCAGTTACCAATAGCAGCACTCGATCCGGATAGCGGTGAGTAAGCCCCGGCACCGGAGAATCGACATCTTCATGCAGAGGGTCAGTCATATCTGAACCGGCGCGGCGCAGTTCCAATGCAGTCGGAACAGCCTGCTTGCGCACCGGACAGTTTCGATCTTCTGGGTCAATCAGGGTTGCATAGTAGGGCGTAATGGCCATACGTAAAACTTCAAGGCACTTTTGCACCCCTTCAACTTCCTCATCGGCGAGAACGACAACCTGCGTCAATTGCTCCAGTGTAGTGATACGGTTGCGAACTTGCCAATGCCAATCGTGCCATTCTTCCGGTGTTACATCTTTCCATAACGGTATTTCCCGGTAATCACGCATCTTTACCTCTCCCTCTTTGTACGAAACGTTAGCTTACTAATAGCCCGCATTGTTGGCAACATTTTATTGCCCCTTCCAACCACTTGTCAGAAGATTATAACCGGCGGCGCGTAAGCTTTAGAAATATAAATTTCCTCTTATCGCGATCCTGTCTCGCGCTTAACGATCTTATCTCGGGCTTCCTCAATACGGTCAGCCGCTTCCCTTAGGGGCATGGGGAATGTGTGGGAAGTGGAGTTCGTATGCCATCGAATTGGTGGTAAGTCCAAGCCTTTCGTAAATTCTCCGCGCGGCATGGTTGTTTGCCAGAACATTGAGCTCCACCCGGCTGAGATTATTTTCTTCAGCCGTCTTGATCGCATGTTTAACCAGAGCAGTGGCCAAACCACGGTTACGGTAGGCCGGATCAACAATTACATCTTCAATATGACCATACCAGGTATTATTCCAGGTAGAATAATGGCCAAGCTGTAAACTGGCTGTCCCGGTAACCACACCATTAATCGATATAATAAAGATGCGAATTTTCCTGGGATGCCCGATCGCATAGCGGAAGCTTCGCTGCAGCACTCTCGGCACAGCCTGTTTATGATAGAACTCGAGTAACATTGACCACAGACGACACACTGCATCTTCGTCGGCGCTGACAGCAAGTCTGATTTCCATGCAATCCTCCCTTCACTCATCAATCCTTTAATAACGCTGCAGCCTACAAATAGACCACCAGAGATCGCTCCCATTGTCGGTAATATCATCCGGTCTTGATTTACAACTTTTATTTTAACAAATAGTACGCCGTGTGGAAAACATTTTTTCGCAAAATCCTAAGGATACAAGCCCAATTTTATGTATATAATGAAAAAAGATTTTGAAGCATCAGAACTGCTTCGGGAGGTTGAAACGGATGATGGTAAAAGAATTGTTGCTCAGGTGTGAAGCCGGGTTATTTTTAGATCCAGACGAAGTTA
>DATIKA010000264.1:0-3797 GCA_035478055.1 Candidatus Limnocylindrales bacterium
ATTTTACAACACTTGCAGAAAGACCTAAATTGGCAATAGTCGCTACCGAAGTTGTTGCCAAAACAATAGACCAAACGCCTAATTTATCAATACCTATGGTATCAAGCAAAAAGCGATAGAGTATAAACAGGATAACGCCAATTGCTACAACCTGCACAACTGACATTATTGCGTTTATAAGAACTTGTCGTTTTTGCATTTACTTTACAGCCTCAATATTAAGACTTATCAGATACTCTTTTGCTTTTGCCCCTACTTTTATTGGACGTGATGCCCAATCAACAAATGAGTGAAACTCTACACTATTTGGCTTCCAATCTCTTATATCATGGAAGCCTGTTAAAAAAAGTAAATCATTCAGGTATTTTTCATTAAATACAGATTTATGGTAATTAAATTGAAAATCCTGACCACCCATAAGAGGTCCGATTATTGTCCTAATATCTTTATTTTCAGAAAAATATACATCAATAATTTTGTCAACATCCGGAACCGAAATGCGAAGAACTCCATTTATTTTTAAAACCCTGCGCCATTCTTTCAACACGTCTAACAGGGAATTGTGACTAAGATGCTCTAAGACATGACAGGCATATATTAAATCAGCATATTCGTCAGAGAACATATGCAGGTTTTCAACAACATTAATATAGTGAACATGAGAATATGGCATAGTATCAACATTGATAAACTCTTGACTATTTATTGGACCACAGCCAAGATGAATATATATTTTGTTAGCTATATTATTTGGGAGTTTCGGAGGGAAAAACTCTCTTTTTACCTCTTCAATGAAAGTAAATTTCATATTTCTATAAATAATCCCCAAAGTCCGTCTTATTTTCTTTATCAGGCGATTCATTTTTGTGGCTAGATCTAAATTCATAGTTCTCTATTTTCCCATTATAATTTACTAAACACCGCATCAATGAATATTGTATGCCCATCATCAGCATAAGCCTGGTCTAAATTCCCCGAATATTGATAACCAAGCTTATAAAGCAGTGACAAAATATCTTTAAAAGTTGCCTGATTTTCATACAACTGGTCCAAACAAACCTCTAATATGCATGCTTTTGCTGTTTTAAATGTTTCTTCTCCTCCTTTGATTACCCTGTCCTCATATCCCTGGACATCAAGTTTGACAAGGATGTCGGGAGCAAGGGAATTCACATGCTGAAATAAGGCTTTATCTAATGTGGTTAATTTCACCTTTGTTTTAACTTGTTGTTTAGTGAAGGGGTAAATAGTCTCGCATATCTCAGTTGTTTCAAGAAGCGAAGAAGAAGGGCTGTGAGCTGGGTGAATCAGCATATCAGCTTCACCTTCGCTTTCTCCTAACGCTACGTTAAAAATAGTCACTCCCCCCCGCTGTTCTGCCCATTTATTTAGCTTTGCATAAGCCACGGGAATGGGTTCGAAGCAATAAATATGTGCCTTTGGGAAGATGTTTGAAATCATTTTGGCAAATTGACCTTCATTTGCTCCCACATCAATCACTGTCTTGATAGGCAAATGTCGCAGGCCTAAAAACGTATGTGTCGGGATTTTGGATAGCCTAATGACGTCTAGCCCTATTTGGTTAAGTGTTTTTTTTATCAGCCGATTTACAATTTTCATTAAATACAGGTCTCCTCAATAGGTTTGTTACCATCCGGAACTGAAATGCGAAGGATTCCATTTTTTTTGATAACCCTGTGCCATTCTTTAACAGGAACTTTGCGTACACACAAATCGCCTATCCTTTGGTATCACTTGAGATACATGCCAAAATGGTCGGGCGCTCACCAATTTCTCTCATCGGCTTTGGTTTAAGGTGGCGTCCTCATTAATCCTCATGTCGAAACAACCGGCAAGTATGACGACTTTCAGGGTCCTCAGCGGAATTTGTGGGTTAAAAATGATCATCATCAGCGAGACCGTAGGTAACGCGCCCATGGAGCTTGGCCTGCTGGAAATGCCGCGTCCGTGGAAATCCGCAAACAGCGCGGATTTCCATCGCCGCTTGGAAAAGCCTCGCCCAAATCGGCTCGGCTTTCCCACATTTCCACAGGCCTGACTGCGAGTCTCTTTCTGACCATCAGAAATATTCGAACCCTGAACGTCGCTAATATTAACTATTTCAATTAGTTATGACCATTTATGCTTATTAGGCACCCACAGATTCTGCTGAAGAAGCGACTTTCATTGCTATTTAGCTTTGGGTGGCTTGACTGAGTTTAAACCACTCATAAGCCTTTCTTAACCCTTCTTCCCAATCAGTCTTTGGTTGCCAACCCAAAGCCGTAATTTTACTGACATCCATCAGTTTCCTCGGCGTCCCGTCGGGCCTGGTCGGGTCGAAGACGATCTTTCCGGTGAAGCCGACAACGCGCCGGATGGTTTCGGCCAGTTCCTTGATCGTTATGTCTGTCCCCGTGCCGATATTCACGAGGGGCGGTTCGAACCGGCCTGTCTTCGCCTCGTCGCTGCCCAGCAGGGTCTGGTATTGCGCATCCGGCAGGTTCATCAGAAAAACGCAGGCATCGGCCATGTCGTCGCTGTAGAGAAATTCCCGCCTTGGCGTGCCGCTGCCCCAGACGGTGACGGTGGGGGCATTGCTTTCTTTGGCTTCGTGGAACTTGCGGATCAACGCCGGGATGACGTGGCTGTTTTCGGGGTGGTAGTTGTCGCCGGGGCCGTAGAGGTTGGTGGGCATGACGGCCAGGAATCGGGTGCCGTATTGCCGGTTGTAACTCCAGCACATTTCTATCCCGGCGATCTTGGCAAGAGCGTAAGGGCGGTTGGTGGATTCGAGCGGGCCGGTGAGAAGATATCCCTCCCTCAGCGGCTGCGGTGCCAGTTTCGGATAGATGCAGCTTGAGCCTAAAAAGAGCAGGCGCTTCACCCTGCTCTGCCAGGCCGCGTGGATTACGTTGGTCTGGATGGCGAGGTTGTCTCTGATGAATTCGGCGGGACAGGTGTTGTTGGCGTGTATGCCGCCGACTTTGGCGGCGGCGAGGAAGACATAGTCGGGTTTTTCCTGGGCGAAGAAATCTTCGACATCTGCCTGGCGCATCAGGTCAAGCTCGGCGTGGGTGCGGGTGAGGAGGTTGGCATAGCCCCTGGCCTTCAGTGTGCGCTGGAGTGCGGAGCCGACAAGGCCGCGGTGGCCGGCCACATAGATGCGTGCATCCTGGGGCATTGGCGTTGTGTCAGGCGTCAGGCGCGAGATAGTTGCAGAGCAGTTATTCATGATTCCGGTGACCGTTGCATCGATGGCCTGCATCTTTTAAAGTCTTTTCCTGCCTTGCCAGCTCAAGGTCATGTCCAACCATCATTTCAATCAGGCCGTCGAGGCCTGTTTTAGGTTCCCAACAGAGGATTTTTTTGGCTTTGGAGGGGTCTCCAAGGAGCAGGTCCACTTCGGTTGGTCTGAAATAACGAGGATCAATCTCCACATATTTTTGCCAGTCAAGTTCCAGGCGGGCAAACACCTTTTGGACAAACTCCTTTACAGAATAGGTTTTGCCCGTTGCTATCACATAGTCGTCAGGTATGCCTTGCTGGAGCATGAGCCACATGGCTTCAACATAATCTCCCGCAAACCCCCAGTCCCTTTTAGAGGCAAGGTTGCCGAGGTAGAGCTTTTCCTGAAGGCCAAGTTTTATCCTGGTCGCGGCCCTGGTTATCTTTCTTGTTACGAAGGTTTCACCCCTTCTGGGGGATTCGTGGTTGAAAAGTATGCCGTTTACAGCAAAAAGATTATATGCTTCCCGATAGTTTACAGTCTGCCAGTAACCAAAGACCTTGGCGAC
>DATIKA010000265.1:0-1884 GCA_035478055.1 Candidatus Limnocylindrales bacterium
AAGAAACGGTAAGGAGCGGAATAGATAAATGACAGATCGCCCAGCAGGACCCAGATCCAAACTGAAAACAGGGCAAAAGCGATCTCGATGATCGTGATCGTCACAATAAACCCCGGGATCGTATTTTTCAGCAGGGCAAAAGAGATAAAAGCAAGCCCCAGCAGCAATACACCGGCAAAGGCCATCGAGTCAAGCTTGATCTTTCTGATAAAAAGCAGGATGCCGAAAAATGTTAACAGGTAGGGAATGAAATTGTAGTAGGTTTGAAGTAACCGGTGCTCGGCCATAACCGGATATGATACATGAATTACACTGAACATTAAACCGGCAGTAATTTTGACCGCAATTATGAACAAGCAAATAATTAAGAGATTCACGCCCGGGAAAACCCTTTTCGTTTTTAGCCGCGGTGGAAGGGCAAAAACTGTTTCAGGGCGCGCAATAATGAAATAAATCCAGGCCGCAATCAGCGGAACTGTAGCGGCCACAAACATGGCCCTGGCAGTAAGAAAGAAAGATAGCGAGATGATTAGCATAACAATCAGATTTGCCCGGATCACAAAGTGCGCAATTAACCTGATTTTTTCAGACGAAGTATAGGCGCTGAACAGGCAACTCCAGCCCAGCACATAGAAAGACGAAAGAAATCCGATCAGCGCCAATGCAATCGGCCACCGCTCATAGGGCAGAAACCACATGATCGCGATGGTCGTAAGGGTGAGGATCAGGCTGCCGAGCATCAACTGCCTCCAGCGCGCAATCTTTTTTAAAAAAAGGCCTCCGGTTAAATAACCCAGGGCATGAAAGAATAAAAAAGCCGGGGTCAGGTAAACGAGATATAGATCTATTCTGTATGCAAAGGCTTGCAGCACGGCGCCATAATACGGAAAAGAGAGGATCCAGCCAAAATATAGCGCCATGGACCAGATTATAAATTGATCTTTGCTTTGTATTTTCAACCGGTTATCGCACCTCTTGCATAAAATTTCTACAGCAGCTAACAACCTCTTTTATACTTCACCATCGCAGCACTTTTATCCTTTCGATTACAATATCCTGAATCCGTGATTACAGCCCTTTTGCAGCGCTTCCACAGCCGCGCGTGCTGCGTAATCCCAAGCTTTTTAAACGGCGAAGCACCACAATTACTGACCACGGTTAAGATTGTCTCAGATTTATAACCTGCTCTGTGAAAACTCCATCAAACAAGAGACGCTTTTCTGAGTCCTTTGGTGAGACCCAAAAAGGAGGTGTTTGCGTCCAAAGCGGTCCTTAATTTAGACCGCAGAGAGTGAGACATAGATCCTTCGAAACGTGATAAGATTCAGGAATATATAAAAAAACGCGGGAATCCGCATTTTTAAAGGGTAATATTCCACTCGTTTTGATTATGATGCTATGCTAACTGTAAACGTCAGGTTATATCATATTATGCCTGTTATTGAATGTTTCTGAAGCGCCGTGTTTCTTAAGCGCCGCCTAGCGATTGAAACTCTTTGATCAGGGCCATACCGTCTTCTGCTCGGAAGATGGCCGAGCCGGCGACCAGAACCGTAGCCCCTGCCCTGACAATCTGCGGTGCTGTCTGGCGGTTGACGCCACCATCCACCTGCAGTTCAGCCGAAGATTTGCGGCTACTGATCTGTTTCGAAAGATATGCTATCTTCGGCAGAACAGCGGAGATAAATTCCTGCCCGCCTGCACCCGGGTTGACACTCATGACCAGCACCAGGTCGAGCAGAGGCCAAACGTACTCCAACACTTCCGGTGGCGTGGCAGGGTTGAGCGCAACCCCTGCTTTTATACCTGAAAATTTGATTTTTCTTAAAACACGGTCCAGGTGGGCGGTGGCCTCACACTGTACTGTCAGCAGGTTTACACCCG
>DATIKA010000266.1:0-2453 GCA_035478055.1 Candidatus Limnocylindrales bacterium
AAGCGGGCAATATACAAACCACGGCCACTGGCGAAAACACCTTCTTTCGGATTACGTGGTGGCTTGTGCATCACATCCTTTTCCGCCGGTTCGCCGGCCAGCGCCAGCCCGGGCAGGCTGTCAGTCAACATGTTAAGCCAGAGGATCTGGATTGGCATCATTGGCAGTGGCAGACCAAGAAATGGGGCAAAAAATATAGCGACGATCGTGCCGGAGTTAGAAGTCATGCTGTACTTGATAAACTTCAGAATATTGTTGTAAATGCGTCGGCCCTCTCGCACCGCTTTAACGATGGTAGCAAAATTGTCATCCAGCAGGATGATAGACGATGCTTCTTTGGTTACATCGGTACCGGTAATACCCATGGCAATCCCAATATCGGCCCGCTTAATGGCCGGAGCGTCGTTGACACCATCGCCAGTCATAGCCACAAACTGATTTTTCTCCTGCAGCGCCTTGACGATTTTTAGCTTCTGCTCCGGTGCTACCCGGGCATAAACCCGGATTTGTTCCACCCTTCCAGTAAGTTCAGCCATTGACAGCTTCTCCAGCTCGCTGCCGGTAACAACCGCGGCCGATTGATCATCTAAAATACCGAGCCGCCGGGCAATAATTTCAGCCGTCAACGGGTGATCACCGGTAATCATGACCGGAACGATTCCCGCGGTCCGGCACATAGCCACTGCTTCTTTGGCCTCTTCCCGCGGCGGATCCATCATGCCCACCAAACCAAGCAAAATCAGGTTGTTTTCTACCTCTGCCGGCTGTGGATTATCCGGCATTTCCGGCCAATTCCGCATCCCCAGAGCCAAAACCCGCAGACCAGAAGCCGCCATTTTAGTGGCAGCCTGCAAAACATCCTCTCGCTCAAAAGCTATTTGGCCATTAGTGGTCTCCATCAGGGTACACTTTTCGACCAGCATTTCCACGGCACCTTTGCTGAAAGAAAAATACCGGCCATCAGTAGCACGGTGAAATGTAGTCATGGCCTTCCGCTCTGAGTCAAAAGACAATTCCCCGACACGTGGGTACTGTTGCTCCAGTTCTTTTTTGTGGAAGCCATGCTTCCCGGCAAAATTGAAAAGCGCTACCTCTGTTGGATCGCCCAAAATGTGCTCCCCGGAACTATTATGGGCATCATTGCTGAGAGCCATGGCCTGCATTAGTAATTCGTAATCAGCTAACTCCCCGTCCGACAATAAAGCGCCCCCGCTATAGACGACCTCGATTTCCATCCGGTTAAGTGTCAGCGTGCCGGTCTTGTCGGAACAGATGTAGGTAACCGAACCCAAAGTTTCCACAGCAGGCAGCTTGCGAACTAAAGCATTTTGCCGCACCATCTTTTTGGCTCCCAGAGCCAGCGCAATGGTAATAACGGCAGGCAAGGCTTCCGGAATAGCGGCCACAGCCAGCGAAATACCGGTCAGGAACATGGTCACCACGTTCTCGCCTCGCATCACCCCCATGGCAAAAACAATACCACTGATCAGCAGGATTACGGCAGCCAGCTTTTTGGCAAACTGAGCCAACCGTTTTTGCAGTGGCGTCCTGACTTCCTCTTCATCCTGGAGCATGGTGGCTATTTTGCCAATCTCGGTTTCCATGCCGGTGCCCACTACTACACCCACACCGCGGCCGCCAACAACAATAGTTCCGTTGTAAGTCATGTTTTTCCGATCGCCAAGGGGCAAGCTGCCTTCGATCAGGATGGGCTCAACATGCTTCACTACAGCAACCGATTCTCCCGTCAGCACTGCTTCCTCAACCTGCAATTGTGCGGTCTCCAGCAAGCGCATATCGGCCGGCACCACCCGACCGGCATCGAGAAGCACAATGTCGCCGGGCACCAGTAGTGCAGACCTTATTTGTTCTGGCTCACCACCCCTGATCACGGTAGCCGTAAGAGCCGCCATTTTCTTTAAGGCCGCCATTGCTTTTTCGGCCTTGTGCTCCTGGATAAAACCGATGATTGCATTCAGCACCACCACCGCCAGGATCACGATCGCATCTTTGGCCGAACCTGCCAACCCGGCCATAATTGCCGCAGCAATCAGCACAATAATCAGGAAGTCATTGAACTGGCCAAGAAACATCATCAGGACAGTTCTTTTCTTCTTTTCTTTTAAATCATTTGGTCCGTAACGAACAAGGCGCTCGGCGGCATCCTCGGTAGCCAGGCCGTCCCGGCAACTAGAAAGGGACTGCAATACCTCATCTGCAGCGAGCTTGTACCATTGTGACATCTGCAAACCTCCAGTTTCTGCTTCAGTTCTCTCCTGCTATTATATCCTTATTTTCTGCCGTTCCCAACCAAAAACCCGGCGAACCGGATTATACTGGTTGCGGCAGGCGATCTGGCTCCTTCGGCGCCTGCAAAAAGATTGCCGACAGCTAAAGCAATTTCTTGCTTTTATCTGTATGTTACACGATCTTTAACTTTTTCGTAAGCTCTC
>DATIKA010000267.1:0-4730 GCA_035478055.1 Candidatus Limnocylindrales bacterium
GATTTTAATCGGGGAAAATATCCAGATTCTTTCTAAAGCGGTTTCAGAAGCTCTATCTGGCAGGAATGCGCAGCCCCTGCAGGATCTAGCCGTCAAGCAAGCCGAGGCTGGTGTGCACTGGATAGATTTAAATATCGGTCCAGCGCGTAAAAACCCAACTGAAACCATGAGTTGGCTTGTTAATGTTATTCAGGAAAAGGTTGGGCTGCCCCTGTCTCTTGATACCACTAACCCGGTGGCTATGGAAGCGGGCCTGGCTATTTGTCGTCAGCGACCTTTGATTAACTCGGCTGCCGGTACTCAGGAAAGCAAAGATAAAATGTTGCCTCTGGCCAAACAGTATAATGCCAACGTAGTCATTTCGGTGTTCAATGATGCAGGAATCCCATCGGATGCCGCCGCTCGTGCTGAATCGATCATGGAAACGATTGATTATGCCAACGGTCTTGGCATACCCAATGAGGATATTTGGGTTGACCCGATCTTGATGCCAGTAGGTGTAGGGCAGTCGGATATTTTGGAAGTTGTGGAATTCGTCAAAATGCTACCTGATATTGCTCCCGGGATAAAGTCTACCATTGGCCTGTCCAATGTATCAAGTGGTGTGCCGCTTCATTTACGCCATATACTTAACCGGGTCATGATGGTGGTGTTAGATCTGGCAGGCCTTCATTCCGCTATTGTCGATAGTTTCGACAAGGAACTGCTAGCTCTGAATGCCGGTGAAAAACCGGGGATTGTTTCGATTATCAAGCAAGTAATGGAAGGTGAAGATTTAAGTATAACTTCCATGTCGCAGGAAGAGATCGAATATTATAAGACCGCCAGGGTAATTATGGGGCGTGATATCTATTCGCCATCCTGGCTGGAAATATAAAATAACGCGGAGGTGAAATTGTATTGGAAGGTTTTTTGAATACATATGCCGGTGAAATAGCGGTACAAACTCTGGGACCGGAAGGTAAAACGGTTTTGTTAGGCGGGCAAAACACCTTGCCGTTCCATTATTTTGAAGGGTCTCCCGCTAAGCCAAAGTTTGCATTGGAGGTAACTGATAGCGAGCCGGATGATTGGGCGCCCTGGTTACAGGATTTTTATGCTGATGTCAAGTCATCAGCGGTAGATTGGGCCAAGAAGAGCGTTGATGTTTTTGGCGCCGACATGATTTTCCTCAATTTAAACAGCATGGGCTCGGATTTACCTGCTGCCGAGATTGCCGCCGGAGTGAAAAGGGTGGCGGAAGCCATTAGTGTACCGCTGATTGTTTTCGGTCTTGGCGAAAAAGAAAAAGATTCAACTGTGCTCCCGGTTGTGGCGTCGGTATGCAGCGGGTTAAAGTTGTTGCTCGGGCCGGTACTGAAGGAGAATTTTCAGGAAATAGCACAAGCAGCTCTTGATCACGGGCATTCGATCATCGCTCAGGTTCCGATGGATGTTAATCTAGCCAAAGATTTGAACATCAAGCTTGGTAAGTTTTTTCCAATGGACAGGGTTGTTATTGACCCGCTAACCTGTGCAACAGGCTACGGTCTGGAGTACGCAGTTTCCACTATGGAGCGTATTCGCCTTTCTGCTATTGTGCACGATGATAAGACACTACAGTCTCCGATCATTGCCAGGGTGGGAAGGGAAGCCTGGAAGACAAAAGAAGCTCTCCAGGACGCAAACAAGGGGATTCTTTGGGAAGCGGTTACCGCATTTAGTCTGCTGCTGTCAGGAGCGGACATCGTTACTTTGCGTCACCCTGAAAGCTTGCAGCGAGTTAAGTCTTTAGTGAATTAAACGTAGCAGTAGGAGGAGGAATGTAAATGAGCAGCGGTAAGATGAGACAGGATGAAGTAAGAAAAATCATCAGAGCTGAAGACGAGTGGGAGCCGGTAGGCCCGACACCTATGCCTTCGCTGACAGAATTGCGCAACTGGGATATGCGGCTTTTAGACACCTATGAGCCTTTTTATGCCCCTTTTTGCGACCTTTGCTGTCTTTGTACTTTCGGTAAATGCGATCTGACTGAAGGAAGGAAAGGTGCTTGCGGCATAGACATTGCTGCACAGCAGGCTCGTTGGATTTTGATCTGCTCGCTGATGGGCACAGCGGCCCATGGTGCTCATGGCAGGCACATTATCGATCACTTAATCGAAAAACACGGCGAGGACTTTAAAATTGATCTCGGCACTCAGGTGAATGTGGAAGCGCCCATTATAAGGACAGTTATGGGTTTGAAGCCGGAAACGCTGGCTGATCTGCGTAAAGCCATTGAGTATGTGGAGAGAGAAATGATTCATCTGGTTGCGGCCACGCACATGGGTCAGGAAGGTAGCTCTCGGGACTTCGAGTCCAAGGCTTTTCATGCAGGCATGTTAGACCATGTAGCGCTGGAGGCAGCTGACATCGCGCAGATTGTCGGTTATGGCTATCCTACTTCAATAGCCGACACACCGTTGGTAGATTTAGGTTGGGGTGCCATGGATCAAGAAAAACCCTGCATCGTTGTTGTGGGGCACAATGCTATTACCAGCAATGCCATAATTGACTATCTTCGCAAGAATGATCTGTATGACAAGGTAGAAGTGGGCGGGTTGTGCTGTACAGCTCACGATGTAACCCGTTATTCGAGCAATGCCAAAGTTATTGGGCCGCTTTCACGGCAGCGCTTTTTCTTGAAAGCGGGTTTAGCGGATGTTATCGTCACCGATGAGCAGTGTGTTCTGACTGACATTCCGATCATGGCCAGAGAATCCAACTCGGCACTTTTCGCCTGTTCGGATAAGATTTGCTACGGTCTTGAAAATGCCAGTGAAAAAAATGTCGATGACATTCTAAAGGCTGTTCTGGAAGAACAGAAACAATACCTGATCCTGAATCCGGAAAAGGCAGCAGAAGTAATTGTGCGTACCGCGCTGGCGCTAGCTCCACAGCGTAAGGCGCTAAAGAAGATATTGAATACCGAAGAAGCAACTGAGTTGGCGGCAAAGTGCGGTGGTACATGCGAAGCCTGTAACAGAGCCTGCTCTAACCTGCTTCCTGTCAACGCTGCGATTCATCAAGCCGGTCAGGGTGATTTTACAAAGTTGAGTGCATTATTTTTACGCTGCATCGGTTGTGCCAAATGCGAGGAAGCCTGCGTTAAAAATATCCCGATCTTGCGCGTGATGCAGGCGGCAGCCTCCCGGGAAACTTACAAGATGCGTTCCGGCCGCGGCCCCATTCATGATGTGGAAATCAGGAAGGTAGGTTCGCCCATTGTGTTGGGAACAATTCCCGGCGTAATTCTTTTTGCCGGCTGTTCCAACTTCCCTGGCGATATCGACGATGTAGCATGGTTGGCCGAAGAATTGGCTCGCCGCAAGTATATTGTTACTCTTTCGGGATGTGCGGCCATGGCTGCAGCCATGAAAAAAGATGCCGAAGGCAAGACTATTTACGAAAAGTTTATCCCTGAATTTGATGCCGGTTGTATCGTCAACGTTGGTTCTTGCGTGGCAAACGCTCACGTGGTCGGAGCGGCTATAAAAATAGCTAATATCTTTGCTACCCTGCCTAACCGTGCCAATTTTGAGTTGATGTCAGACTATATCTTGAACCGTGTCGGTGCCTGCGGTGTGGTTTGGGGGCCCTATTCACAGAAAGCGCTGGCCATAGGTACAGGAGCCGTGCGTTGGGGTGTCCCGATAGTGCTTGGCCCGCATGGTTCCAAGTACCGCCGCCTGTTTATCAGCAATAAGGAGCAGAGCGATTGGACTGTGATGGATGGTCGCACCAAGACCTTGGTGAATACCGAGGAGCCTACGCCTGAACATATGATGGTTACAGTTGAAACCAAAGAACGCGCGCTGGTTACCATCATCAAACAATGCTTCCGGCGTAACGACACGCCGCCTGGCCGGGCAATCAAGCTGAACAGCTATATTTCTGCGTACAAACAGGTCATTGGTACTCTGCCTGACGACTTGCAGAACTTTGTTCGTACAGAAAAAGAGATTCCCATTGTCTACAAGCGGGAAGTTCTTGCATACTTGAAGGAAGTGGGCTGGAAGCCCAAGCCAGTTCTTTCATTGCCGACCATTATCGGCACTTACGATACCAAGGTTCCCATTGAGGCCACCGTTAAATAAAAAGGAGGGATTTATTATGGCGTCTGAGGTAATGACTACGCCTTATTACAAGGTTAATATTCTGACCGGAACAAAAGCGGCCAAAGTAGTAGCTGAACCGGCTGAAGGGGCCAAGATTATCGATAAAGCCAACAACCCGCTCTATGTTTTTGGTCCTGAAGTAATTGATTCACAAGTTGGTGACAAGCTGTTGATCGAGTATGCCCTTGAAATCGCCAAGTCACGCGATATTCCCATTTGTGCCACGACTCACGTCAAAAAAAAGATGATGGAGTTTGGGGTTATGCCCGACTCAACCTATGACACTATAGAGATCATTCATTTTTTGAAAAACAAAGAATGGTCCGGCGTTCGCGGTAAGGGATTTCACGATCTGGTATTGTTCACCGGTGTCAGATGCGACTATGCAGAGCGGGGCCTTTCCACACTGAAACACTTTGCCCCCCACCTGAAGACCTATGCTATCTGCCGCCGCAGCCACCCCAATGCTGATTATGCTTTGCCGGTAATCCCCAAGGTGGACAAGTGGCGTGATTACCTGGAGGGGCTGATCGCGGCTCTGAATACTGCTTAAGTCAGATTTATCTGCAGATGCTCTCCGGTGCCTGGAGGTAT
>DATIKA010000268.1:0-5512 GCA_035478055.1 Candidatus Limnocylindrales bacterium
AGATGATTATGGCTGTTGGTGCCATCAACAAAGCAGCCACCGAGTTATTCAGTATGTTAGATAAAACTGCTGTGATAAAAACAAACGCCAAAATCAGGGGAACTGCTGGTAATACAATAACGAGTGGCATAAGTTGGTTGATGGCGGCAGCAAGCGCACCGGTTTCGATCATGATGCGCGCAAGGCTCAGCATGCTCCCAAGGAATATGATTGCAGGAATGTTGAGCGCCTGAAAAGCCTTTTCGTAATGCAGAATACCTGTTCCCAGCATTATCAGAACTACGAATCCGAAGCCGATTGATGGGTGAACCAAGCCCATACCCGACAATAGTATAACAGGAATGAGGGTTCCTGCTACAATAAAAATGCCCCTGGCATTTCTTTGCGCTGCAGGTTGGATCAATTTTTGCGGCGCTCGAGCTTCATCATCAGATAAACTCGCCTCTGGAATGGGATCCTTTATTTCTTGTGTTATCAGTCGATACCCGCACAAACGGCAGACAAACCACAATAGCAGCCCGGTACCTGCCATGGTCAGTCCGTGTGCCGTAAAGTCAAACATTCTGAAAGGTTGGCCGAACGCCTGCATTCGGAAAGCTGAAACGATGATGTTAGAGGCCACTCCGATTAAAGTTATCGATCCACCCAGCAGAGCGGCATAAACAAGTGGCATGCCATAAAAAGATTTGTCGATACCCGCTCTTTTCGCCATTCTTTGTGCCGTAGGAAGAATTACCCCGATGGCTCCCACGTTGTTCATAAAGGCTGATATGCACCCGGTAGCAAGAGAAATGGTCAGTATTTGATTCTCGGGTTTATGGACCCTCATGGCAATGCGTTTGCCTAATCCGTTAAGAATTCCTGACTCCACAAGCCCAGCACTCATGACCAGGACCGTGGCTACAGTAAATAGTGCATTACTGGCAAAACCTGAAAAAATTGTTTCAGGTTGGCCGATCCCGAGCAACCCCAAAAAAAGCAGCCCTCCGAAAGCTGCCGCTTCAAAGCGTATTTTACCTGTGGCGACTGCATAAAGAACAAAGGACAACACCAGCCAGGATATTATCTGTTCCCATGAACTGGCGACAGGAATGGTTCCCCACCTCACTTTTACAGCAGAACCAGACTTGATTCCGAGGATAGGTTTGTTTAAACATGCTGTTCTTTCAGTATTTGTCAGATGAGGTTAGATGCTTCAAACGCCGTTATGATAGCGTTAAGGTTATTGCCCGTCATTCGGGGAACGAAGTGATTATTCCCAATGCGTAGCGCATTAATAAGGCAATATCACGAACATCGACAACCCTGTCTCTATTCACATCGACAAAAATCATTTGGTCTTCGTTAAGCGTGGCCAGTCCCAGGGTATGGCGCATTACCAACGCTATATCAGTGACGGTAATAGTCCCATCACCGTTGACATCACCGTTCAATATCTCAGAAAAGTAGGCGATAGCCACTATATTTGAGTCTATGCGCAGCGTGGTGTTAATTGCTGTACCGTATATTCTGTTGATTACCCATTGGTCAAATCTCCAGCCCGGAGCAGGCGTAGCGGAAAGGCTGGTTTCAGTCCCGGAGGCGTGCCAGTATACACCTGGTGGGGGATTTGTCGTGCCCTGGCCGATTGTTGTAATAGTTAAACTAAATTCTGTCGGTACAGGGGTAGGATTTTGCGCGGGTGTGGGAACTGGCAAAGGCTCAGGGTCGGGCACGGGGATAGGGTCCTGAGGGGGCAGATCTTGTCCTGATTCTTGGCCAGAAACAGTGATAGTTACCAACCAGACGGGAGACCATGAAGATTCAACAGCATGGTTAATCGCGCAACGCGCCTGTGCGCTGATTTCGAATCCGCCTTCGGAAGTCCATGTTTTGCTCACGCTTGGCAAACCGCTCCAATCAGACAAAGTGCCGTCGCCCCAGTTGAAACGATATTCAACAATGTGACCGTTTGAACAGTGTGAACCATCAGTTGAAAATGTGAGGGGAGAATTGGTGAAACCAGTAGCTGGTCCCAGAGGTTGAACAGGGGTGGCTATGATACATGGTCCAGGCAATAAATTGTTTCCCGCACCGGAAGCTGTGCCGTAGATATGCCTGATGCCGGCTATATCAACAGGATCCAGTCTTGTCTGCATTGCTTTGATTTGCCAATACATTATTGAATTAAATACCGAAGAATGGCCCAGGCTTAACCAGTGCCCAAACTCATGCAGGGCTACCGTCTGGACATCGTGACCGCCAAAGGTAAAATGGTCAGTGCTCCAACCAAACCGGCTGTTAAATACCATATCATTTTCGAGGATTGTGCCGTTAGAAAACCAAACACTCGCATAGGCCACAACATTGTGCGAGTCTATGGGGTGCCACATAATCTCGTTGACGTTATTGAAAAATGATCTGCCACTGCGGTTATGAGTCCCTGCGAATCTGAAGGAAAAATTGGCTCCGGCCCCGTTCCAGGTTTCCGCCGCCGCTTCAATTTGCCTTATTCTATCCGGGGAAGCGTTCACAAAGAAAGGCACCGACGGTGAAGCACCCGGCCATCGCATACCGTTGTACACAAAATCGGTGTTAGTAACAAACATTTGTTGGTTTTCAACTGCTACGGCGCTGTCATCAGTACTTCCATTTTCGATGATGTTGTTTATCTGTTTTTCCAATTCATTAGTCGGTACGCCGCCAGCTTCTTCTTCGTCGATCTCGATTTTGCCCTGAAACCGTCCGTAAACCTCAAAAGTTGTTGGTCCTAAACGACCTCCGGGCAGCCTTGCTCGGGGCATCTTGGTTAGAAACAGAACGGCCCTTTCCCCGGGTTCAAATACGGGAGCATCTGAAACCCATTGCGTTATTTCGCCAACTTCGCCTCCCGGCACGATGATCGTAACCATGGCTTGTGTTGTGTCGGTTTTGAGTTCTTCCTCAACCGCTACACGTGCTGTAGTATAGATTCCGGTACGATCGGTGTTCCAATGACTGTTTGTACTGATGATAGTGCCAACTACGATTGAATCCGCCTCATTGGTTAAATCTTCCAAGCTCATCTTGACCATTCTTCCATGTGCTTCTCCGGCGCCTGTAAGCAGAGCCGCCAGAGCAAACATTACAAGCAACATCGGTTTAACAAAAATTAAAGTATTTTTCATATTACACCTCGTTTGTTTCCGGACATCAGAATGAACACGATACTGTGAGCGCCCTGACCTTTCTTCTCATGGATAATTCTCAAAAGTCAGCGCATCCACCAGAATATAAAAAAGCCCCGACTACCAGTACCAGACGAGACCGATGAGATGACGGAACATACCGGCAACTGGCTGGCATTAGCATCATGAATACCTTAGCCCCTTTAGTTTTGCGTCGACGCTTTTCAGCGGCTTTGCCCTTTTAAGTTTTTTTGCATACACATTATGTCATCATTTGCTGTAAAAGTCAATTAAATTCGAACGATTTTTTTTAATTTGGATTAAAATGGCCGCAAAAGGCACTTGGGAGCGAATACACCCGGGCTAACCCTGGCCGGCGCACAATCATATTCCAACCACACCCTATAATAGATAAAAAAGGAAATGATAGGGCACTACATTTGCTTGACCTGCAGATAATGATGTGTGATAATAAATTTAATTAAGTGGCTGAATATTAGCAAGTGACAGCATTTTAATATTCGGTCGCAGTATTAAGAAACATAAAGGAGGCATAATGATGGAAAAGAAGAAAAAGCTAACCACTAGTGCCGGTGCACCTGTAGTAGACAATCAGAATATTTTGACTGCAGGATCCCGCGGACCTGTACTGTTGCAAGATGTTTGGTTTCTGGAAAAAATGGCTCATTTCGATCGCGAGGTAATTCCCGAGCGGCGTATGCACGCGAAGGGTTCAGGGGCTTACGGGACTTTCACCGTCACCCACGATATCACCAAATATACCAGGGCGAAGATTTTTTCCGAGATAGGCAAGAAAACGGAGCTGTTTTTGCGGTTTTCTACGGTTGCCGGTGAACGAGGGGCTGCAGATGCCGAGCGTGACATCCGTGGTTTTGCCATAAAATTTTATACTGAGGAAGGCAACTGGGACCTTGTCGGCAACAATACCCCCGTCTTTTTCCTGCGGGACCCCCTAAAATTCCCGGATCTGAACAAAGCGGTTAAGCGAGATCCCCATACAAATATGAGAAGCGCCAAAAATAACTGGGATTTCTGGACGCTGCTGCCCGAGGCACTGCACCAGGTTACTATTGTGATGAGTGATCGCGGCATTCCGCTGTCGTACCGGCATATGCATGGGTTCGGCAGCCACACTTTCAGTATGATCAATGCCAGCAGCGAGCGGTTTTGGGTCAAGTTTCATTTTCGCACGCAGCAGGGAATCAAGAATATAACTGATGAAGAAGCTGCAGAGCTCGTCGGACGAGATCGTGAAAGCAATCAGCGTGATTTGCTGGAAAGCATCGAAAAAGGTGACTTTCCCCGCTGGACGATGTTTATTCAGGTTATGCCGGAGAAAGAAGCAGCTACCTATAAACATAACCCATTTGATCTGACCAAAGTATGGTACAAAAAGGACTACCCGCTGATTGAGGTCGGTGTCCTAGAACTAAATCGTAATCCGGAAAACTATTTTGCTGAAGTGGAACAAGCTGCCTTTAATCCCGCCAGTGTTGTGCCCGGAATCAGTTTTTCACCTGATAAAATGCTGCAGGCGCGATTATTTTCCTACGGCGATGCGCATCGTTACAGGCTTGGCGTAAATCACCACCAGATTCCGGTTAATGCTGCCCGCTGCCCGGTCCATAGCTATCACCGCGATGGAACGATGCGCGTTGACGGCAACTATGGCCGCACGATTGCGTATGAACCAAACAGCTATGGAGAATGGCAGGAACAACCGGAATTTAAAGAGCCCCCCCTGGCACTCGAAGGGGCGGCCGATCACTGGGATCACCGTGTCGACGACGACTACTACACCCAGCCGGGGAGACTGTTTAACCTGATGGATAGCAAGCAGAAGGAAGTGCTTTTTGCCAATACGGCAAGAGCAATGGGCGATGCGCCGCGCGAAATTAAGATAAGGCATATCGGCAACTGCGCGAAGGCAGATCCTGCTTATGGCGAAGGAGTGGCTAAAGCGCTGGGCATTCCGCTTAGTGAAGTTAAGATGTAACATACGTCTTAAATGGAATCATGAAGGGGGCAGTGCAGTTGTGTTGCCCCCTTTTACTAGATTGACGGAAGCTAAATAGTCGGTTCATCAATGTTGTAGTAAGCAAATTGCGGTATTTTAATTTGCGCCTCGACTTACGGTTACTGTGTATAAACTGCTGCGTAAGCGGATTAGAGAAAAGCTCTTTTTGCATAGGTGGTCAGGTAAACACTGCGCAGCAATCTGCTTTCGAGGGGGTTGATCGGCTTAACACCCTCGAAGAAGCTGGTGGTGATCACCGCCCTGCAATTTTTGGCCATGACCATAACTGCGGCGATGGCATCACTTTTTGTTGGGCCGCAACAGAGGG
>DATIKA010000269.1:0-5393 GCA_035478055.1 Candidatus Limnocylindrales bacterium
GAGATGCATACCACTGCTTTCTGGCTCTCCTTCCCGCCCGCGGCACTCGGCGGCATGCTGCCTTCTGCTGTCCAATCAGGGTTAATCGGCCTGGCCAACCTAGTTCCGCAGGTTGCGTCGCTTTTTTTAATGGGTGACCCGCGCGACCTGCGCGCTGTCTGCCAGGCAAAAGCCCCTTTCACCAAACTACCCACACTTTTTCTTTATGATAATTTCCCCGGTGGTGTCGGCTATAGCCAGGAAATCTATCGTATCTACAAGGATATATTCAAAGCTGCACACAAGGTAATCACCGTTTGCCGCTGCTCTGAAGGCTGTCCTTCCTGTATCGGCCCGACCTACCAGGTAGGAGAAGCTGGCAAACAATGCACATTGCAACTGTTGGAGGTGGCCCTGAAGTGAAACGTGGAATCCACTCACGTCTTTCAGAGCTCCGTCGTTCCGGTGAGATCAAAACCGGTAGGCAGCTAGCTGAGTCAATGCAAGTCAGTCAAAAAGATTTACTCTTTCCCGGAGAAGGACGCGAAGTGGAAACCTCTTTTGGGCGATGTTACATGCGTGAGCTTCAATTTCCACTCGAGCACAAACACGGCAATACCACTCTGGCCGGAATCCTTACCTGCTGCGGCAACGCTTTAGTCCTGCCATCACGTGATAATACCCTGGCAAATTTAGATCCAAAAAGATCGCTTTTTCTGGACGTAGAAACTACCGGTCTGTCCGGAGGCACAGGCACCTGGGCTTTTCTGATTGGCCTGGGTTGGTTGGAAGAAAGTTATTTTATGTTGCGCCAATATTTTCTCAGGCGCCCCGTTGAAGAAAGAGCTATTTTAAGGCATTTCACTGATACTGCTGCTGAATTTTCTACCATGATTACTTTTAATGGCAAACTGTTCGATCTTCCGCTTCTGCAAACCCGTCAAATGCTGGCTGGTCTTTCCCAAACGGAACCCCGGCTTCACCTGGATCTGCTGCAGTGTGCCCGCAATCTCTGGAAAAAAAGGCTCCCTTCCCGTTCACTGCGATCCATTGAAGAATCAATTCTCGGATTGCAGCGTCTGGAAGATATACCAGGCGCTGAAATACCAGGCGTATATTTTGATTATCTTCGCCGTGGCGAATCTGGCCGCATCAAACAGGTATTCCACCATAATGCCCTTGACATATTATCGATGGTAACCCTTCTGGAGCGGGTAACTCAACTGGCAGCCGGAAAATCACTCGAACACCCGGCTGAAACGTTGGCCCTGGGTCGTTTATGCCTGCAGGCGGGGCGGCACATGGAGGGCATCGGCTACCTGCAAGAAACTTCGGCCAGCAGTATAGCACCGCTGGCCGAAGAGGCAATTATGGAATTAGCACTATACTACAAACGCCTTGGTAACTGGCCGGAAGCTGTCTCACTTTGGGAAAAAACACTGCTTCACCCTGCGGCAAATCCAATCGTCTACATCGAATTAGCCAAATATTACGAGCACCGGTGCCGCGACTACCAAACCGCCCTGAAAATGACTGAAGCAGCACAGGCTAAAATCAACCGACAGGTATCCAACGCCCCCGCCTCCAGCGGCGAGGTCAGCCTTCAGGCCATTCAGCGCCGCTTAAAAAGGCTAAAACACCGCCTCGCCGCCACAACGTTCGGGGGATAAGCCCAACCTGTTCACCACAATAAAGCGGTGGACGAAAAATGAACAATTTTTGTTCATGGTCAGCCACAAAATTCCGCCGCCATTTTACTGATAGCGAAATACAAAGCCGAGGAACACCTTTGCTAACTATAAGTGTTCTCATCATAACGAGTGCCAGGGGCAAAACAAGCAGTTGCGTCAGCTTCGAGCATCATGTTCAGGGGTTTGGCGCATTACAAAAAGCAGCTCTTCAGCGCCCGTAATATCCTCTGGCAAGACCAGATTACGGTACCCAAAAGCACCCCAGGCATACCCGCTAACTACAGTGACCTCCTGTTTTTCTACCCAATCCAGAAAATCCAAAAGCGTGAACAGATGGATATTTGGTGTATCGTGCCACTGATACGGCAAAGATGCTGAAACAGGCATTCTCCCTGTTTCAACTAACATTTTAACCACCTCATGGTAGCTAAAATTCGGAAAGCTGACTATACATACCTCACCGACACGTAAAATTTCTTCCAAAACAAATAACGGCCGACGGAGAGCTTGCAAGGTCTTTTCCACAACAACATAATCAAATGATTTACTGTTAAACTCAGCCAAACCTCGATCGAGATCGCCCTGGTAAACCGCCACACCGTTATGAATTGCCGCCATCACTTGATCCGGATCAGCCTCCACAGCCTGGCCCCGGACCTGTTTTTCTTCGACCAAACGAGCAAGCAACTCTCCATTCCCGCAGCCCAGATCGAGAACTGAAGAACCGGCAGGAATTAAATCAAAGATCAGATCGTGATCCCAGCGTGTTCTTTTCTGCATCTCAATCACACCTTTCCCAAAAACGAGCTGATCATAGGTGTTGTCCTGTCTGTCTCAAGCAAAAAAGCGTCGTGCCCATAATCTGATAGCAGTTCAACGTAGGTCACTGATTTGTTATTTGCCAGCATCGCTTTGGCAATCTCCCTGGTGTCCCGGGGAGGATAAAGCCAATCAGAGGAAAAAGATAATAGTAGCAACTTGGCATCGATCTCGGCACAGGCTGCCGCTAAATTTCCCCTGAAGGCGGAAGCGGCATCGAAATAATCCATTGCCCTTGTTAGGTACAGGTAACTGTTCGCATCGAAGCGCCGAACAAAAGCCCGACCCTGGTATTCCAGATAACTCTCCACAGAAAACTCTTTGTCCAGATGGTAACCGGGCTGGGAACCGTTTTCATAACGGCGGCCAAATTTACCTTCCATGGACTTGTAAGATAAATATGTAATATGGCCTAGCATTCGGGCAAGCTCCAGACCGTTGGCCGGGGGTTTGCCGTCATAGTAATTGCCATTCTGGAAGCAGGGATCGTTCATAATTGCCTGTCGTCCAACCGCATTAAAGGCAAGCCCCTGGGCACTTAAACGAGCCGAAGCAGCCATTATAATAGCCGAACGGACCCTTTCAGGATAGTTCATTGCCCAGGCCAACGCCTGTTGTCCACCCAGGGAGCCGCCGGCCACAGCCAGCAATTTATCTATACCCAGATAATCCTGAAGACGCACCTGCAACCGAACCCAATCCTGCACCGTTACGACCGGGAAATCAAGGCCGTATGGTTTACCCGTTAACGGATTGTTCTCCCATGGACCGGTTGTTCCGTAACAACTGCCCAAAAGATTGGCGCAAACAACATAGTAAAGATCAGTATTGAAAGCTTTTCCCGGACCTACCATCTGATCCCACCAACCAGGCCGGTCCCTACGCCAGGGTCGTTTATCTTTTTCCCAGTCAGCATCCCACCCGGCAATATGGGCATCACCCGAAAGAGCATGCAAAAGAAAAACAGCGTTATCTTTTGCTTCAGAAAAGTTGCCATAAGTTTCGTATTCTACAGTCACAGGGAAGAAGTCCACACCACAGTCCAAGGGCAAAGGACAACTTTGATCAGCCAAAACAACCCTTTGCGGCGTGGTCCAACCAACAGAGCGCGGCGAATCGGGCCCATCGAAAAGACCCTGTTTTTCCCGGCAGACATTAAGTGGATCTGTCATTATAATCCCTCCGCTACACCTATAACCCGCCCTGGCTCGCAACCAAAGCCTGCTCCAGATCGGCAATGATATCTTCGGCGTTTTCCAAACCAACGGAAAGACGAATATAGTCTTCGGTTACTCCCGTGCTTCGCTGCTCTTCGGGGGTAAGCTGCTGATGAGTAGTGGAAGCGGGGTGGATAATCAGGCTCTTGGCATCTCCTATATTTGCCAGATGAGAAATCATCTTGACAGCATTGATCAGACGAATACCGGCACTGATCCCTCCTCGAATACCAAACCCAACAATGGCGCCCTGGCCCCGGGGCAGCAATTGAACGGCACGGCTATAATCAGGATCGCTTTCCAATCCGGGGTAATTAACCCATGCCACGGTGGGATGTTGTTCCAACCACCTTGCTACGGTCAGTGCATTCTGACAATGCTTCTCCATACGCAACGGTAACGTTTCCAGCCCCTGGAGAAAAAGAAAAGCGTTGAAAGGCGACAGGCACGGTCCAAGATCCCTCAACAGCTGCACCCTCGCTTTAATCATAAAAACAAAGCCTCCGGCATCACCGGCTGCTCCCGAAAACGAATCCCAGTAACTTATCCCGTGATAAGAAGGATCCGGTTCAGTAAATTCGGGAAATTTACCATTGTTCCACGGAAACTTTCCCTGCTCGACAATTGCTCCCCCGATCGAAGTGCCATGCCCTCCGATAAATTTAGTTAAGGAGTGTACGACCAAGTCGGCTCCGTGTTCAAACGGACGCAACAGATACGGAGTTGTAACTGTGTTATCAACTACAAGTGGAATACCATGAGCATGGGCAACTTTGCTGATCGCACTGATTTGCACAACCCTGTTCTTCGGGTTACCGATCGATTCCAAAAAAAACGCGCGGGTATTACCGTCAGCAGCTCTGGCAAAGTTATCAGGAGAAAGCGGATCAACGAAACGCACCTCGATACCCATTCGCGGCAAAGTATAGTAAAACAGATTATAGGTACCGCCATAAAGATGGCTGCTGCTAACTATATTTTGACCAGCCCGGGCCAGGTTAAAGACAGTCATGGCGACGGCAGACTGACCCGACGCCAGGGCAAGAGCGGCAGTGCCACCCTCCAACTGTGCCAAACGCTGTTCTAATACGTCTACCGTCGGGTTCATAATGCGAGTATAGATATTTCCGAATTCTTTAAGGCCAAACAGGTTAGCCGCATGTTCCACGGAATTGAATACATACGAAGTCGTTTGATAGATAGGTACTGCGCGGGAACCGGTAGTAGGATCAGGCTGCTGCCCGCCATGCAGGCATAGTGTTTCAAAGTTATGTGCCACGTTATTAGCCTCCTCTATTTTTTAACCTTTCTTTAGAACAAAGGACTAAAAAATGAGGATCGCATAGCCGAAAGACCGCCCCGGGCAGTATACTGGTGGGGAGCAGAGCATACCGGTATTGCAGCCGATCTATATATTTTGGCTGCTGGGAGTAATACCTCAAAAACAGATGCTCCATTCTTCCGGTGCATAAATTCATCCCTTCAGTATACAATTAATACTATTATATTACTATGAAACTAACTTGATTGAACTTCATTCTAACTTCAACCTAAGACCTTGTCAACAACTATTTGCAGCAATAAGCAGCTGGATGCGGCAATTCTAGTGCAAATAATTGCGCAACAACTCAGCCGGCATCATTTATTTTACATTTTTTGGGTTGCTTGCTCAAAAGTGGGAACCCTC
>DATIKA010000270.1:0-3073 GCA_035478055.1 Candidatus Limnocylindrales bacterium
CTGCATATTACTGTGCAATTGCGGCTGCGGCTGCGGCTGCGGCATCCACTGGATGGCGCCGGTTACTACTGCCGGAGTCGCAAATTCAAACGGTGTCGGTGGAGCAGCGGCAATCGCGGCAATCATTTTATTAACAAGTTCAATATTGCCCGCGGTTCCTTCGGCGATCAAATACCGGATCTGATTTTCAAAATCATTGGCAAAATCGCGGGTAATCTTCATCTTGATGTCATGCGGCCTGATGATCGGGTTTTCCCAGTCCATAACAATATAGGGGATCGGGTCGGGATGATCCCAGGTAGCCCAACCCAAATCGGATCTTCCATCCCGGAAACCATCCAGTAGAATGCTGAGCAGATCGATGAGCGCTTCAAGCTCTTCTTCAGCCCTGCCTCCGGTTGCAGTAGCAACAGGCATCCTGATCTTTCTCGCCCCACCTTCGGCGAAAGCGGCGTTTTCCATGATATCAAGCTCGTTAATAACCTCTCTTGCTCTGCCCAAAACCATCGGTGTCCCCTGAAGCCAGATCGCTTTCTGGTTATTTTCCACAATCAGGCTCTCCACTGGCACACCTAACCCGTCCAGGTAGCTCGCCATGGCGGAGGCAGACAGATAAAAAAGACTGTACCGAGTCAGGAGCATTCGATTGTAAAAATCTGCATAAAGCCTCTCTCTTGCCCCAACGATATAATTGCGGCCGATAGTTATATAATCGAGATTTTCCTTTTGCAAAACCAATTGTAAGGTAGCCAGCGGGGAAAGGCTTACGACCTTGAGGGTGATCGTTCGCGGATCTTCGAGATAGATGATGTTGGCATCAAGCTTAATCGCAAGCAGTGATAAAACATCGAGCAAGTCAGCCTCGTGCACATTGAGAGAAATAGTGGCTGCACCTGCCGGCGCTGGGGCGGTTCGCAGGGGATCTCCCGGGGCGTCAGCCCAGAGGGTATCAGCAGGAAAAAGCGGCACTCCGGGCGAAGACATCGCTTCGGCAAAGATCTCTTCTTCACTGTGAGCAGGCACAGGCGGGGAATTTTCCTCAGCAAACAGTTGGTTTACTCCGTCGAGAGTACAGTTAACAGTAACAAAGGCGAGTACCAGAATAGCAGTTAAGTAAATAAATATATACCTATTATTCCCCTTATTATACAAAAATGTCTTTCTGCGTTTCCTACGCATCACGCACCCTCCTCCGTGGCTTCATCCCTCAAGTCTCTCTGTAACGGCACTGTAACCTGCGGTTGATTCAGGAACAGCCTGACTTCCTGATCACCGGCCCTGAGAACGACCATCTCTCCGGCAATTTGAAGCACTGCCCACAGATCGTCAACGTAATCCCCAACGGCAACAATATAGGAAGCATCGCCCGATTCGATGATCGCCATAGCGCCACCCCTGCCGCCAATAACAATACCGGTCAGCAACATTGGTGCGGCAAACGGATCGGTAAAGGGACCCTCGACTGACGTGGCGGTTTCATCCTGGTTGTTGTCTCTTCGCAGTTGTGGCAGCACCTCAGCCGTTGCCGTGACTTCCTCGCCGCCAGCCGCAGCACCTCCGGTTGCTTCGGCTGCAGCGGCCTCACCATCGGCAGAACGGTTCGTGAGGACTACACCTGTATAAATGCCAAATGCGACAACCACGAGCAACAAAGCTGCGGCGGCAACCAAATAAACACTTCTCCCGAACAACTGCGGTGTTTTTTTATCCAGATCTTTACCCGGATCATCCAAACCATTGCCTACATTATTGTCTTCCACCGTAAAACACCTCGCTACCTGTCACAGCCTTTGCAGGCCTGTACTGAGAAGCATGCTAAACTGTCTCTTATTGCTGCCATGAAAAACTGATCGGCTGTTTTGAAACCCGGTAACCGAACCTATCCGGAAACGGCCAACCCGCTGTGCTTTGCTTCGTTCCCTTTTTAAGAAACTTTGTATTAAATCATCGTTGCTCTAAATAGCACCACTTTTCAACTTTATGCAGCTACATTACCACATTTGATTTGCTTTATCAATAACTTTTTCAAAAATATGTGAATATTACTAGCATCTTCCCTGTTTTGCAGCTTTTTCGGATCATTATCCCGAAAATGTCAGCCGATAGACAATAAGATACCGTAACCGCAACATTTTCACGTAATTTTTACTCACCGTTCTATGACGGACTATGGTCTATGCATAACCTCAGTGTGTTATTCTCTATTCGCTTTGTTATTTCCTGCAAACCTAGGTAATTAATTTCCTGAAATAATAAAATTATACTTCCGGGAATCTTTCTGGAAATTTCTGATATCGCTGAAATATTTTCCAGCAGCCTTCTCCGTCCGCCTTCAGAAACGGGAATCCCTTCGCGCCCGGGCAAATTAACAAGCTGCTTTTACATGCTGCGCTTTATGCGGATGAGAATCAAGCGTTCGATCCGGCGTATAAATTTAGTCCAAAAAAATTCTTTTTCGGAAATAGGTATCACCAGAATGGTATAGAGGCCGAGCCGGTTCCCACCTAAAACATCTGTAAAAATCTGGTCGCCAACGACTGCAACCTGTTCGGGGGAAAGCTGCATCTGTTCGATTGCTTTCCGAAAAGCGCGGCGGCGCGGCTTGATAGCGTACCAGATCGCCGGTATCTCAAGATCGCGCGAAAGTTGCCTGCCCCGACCTTTGCTGTTATTGGAAACGATAAAGAGGCTAAAACCCTTACTTTTCAGGTTGGCGAACCAATCGACCAGGCGAGGATAAACGGCACGGTCGCTCCATGGCACCAGGGTGTTATCCATATCGGTGATTATGCCTTTAATCCCCAGGGTAAGCAGGTAATCGACGTCAATTTCGAAAATACTGTTCAAGTATTGGTCTGGCAAGAAAAATTTCAGCAATGAGTGATCCTCCCGCAGCAACGCTTATGGTGATATGACATTATTCTCGCGTTGGCTGATATTAACTTTACCATATAGCACAGGATTATCATACCCTTTTTGCATACAGCCAATAACTTCCACCGATGAAACACGGTTGTTCGATGCGCTGACCGATGAAGTTATGCGACTAATCGTTGCTAATTGAGCCAGTCAG
>DATIKA010000271.1:0-5088 GCA_035478055.1 Candidatus Limnocylindrales bacterium
GATTATTCAAACCTGTACTCGTACTTGGAAACTCACTGATCGAGGAATTAACAGAACAGGAGCTGGATGCCCTGTTAACGCACGAGCTGGTGCATATTAAACATAAAGACAACCTCAACAACTGGCTTTTATTTCTGTTAAGAAATTTAACATTTTTTAATCCAATCAGTTCAATTTTGATGCGGCAGATTTTGTTTGAAACTGAACGTATTTGCGACCGTGAGGCGGTGCTTTTAACCGGCCAAAAACCTGAAGCGTATGCCGCTGTTTTACTGCGGGTTTGGAAATTGCTCCTGAAGCAGAAGCCACTTAGGGGTGGTTTGGTGAGCGCCTTTACCGGCCGCATGAATGAAATGGAGTATCGGGTGACCGCTCTGCTTAAAAACAGAAACAAAGACAAAGGAATTCCCGCCTTAATTTTTCAGCCAATAATACTGCTTTTTACAGTAACCGCACTGCTGTATCTCGGTTTAATCTGCTGATCTACCCCGCTGCTACGCAGTCACATACCAGAAAATTAAAGTTCCTCTTTTTTAGAAATATCTAAAAAAAGCACAACGCTTCCATCGGATCCAACCGCGATGCCTGCCGTGCCGTGTAAATACTTGCCACCAGGGCAACTACAATGGCAATTATAACGGCCGAAACAAGCAAATCAAAGCGCCAAGGCACATAAAGAGCCGTACCGGTCAAAAAAGGTCCACCATAAATTGCCGCGAGCATGCCGAAAAGATAGCCGATAATGCCGCCCGGTATGCTGACAAACAACCCTTCCAGGAGAACTATTTTCGTAATATGCGACTTGCGAAAACCAATGGCCCTGAAAATACCGACTTCTCGCGTTCGTTCACGCATCGCACCTGACATCGTCAGGGCTACTACCAATGTTCCCACGAAAAGAATGAGAATTGACACAGCAGTGCCGAAGCGAATAAGCCGTGTGAGCAGCTGATCTCGCCGCAACGCTTCTTGGCGCAGGCTCACTATTCTTGCGTTTGGCAAAGCCTGACCAAGTTGACCAAGCAAGGCTTCTTCGGAACCCAGCGAATAATCAACAGTAAGATCGATCACTGTTACTTCGTTAGTGCGATCAAGCAGCGACTGAGCCACAGGGAGGTTCATCAAGATTTGATTGTCTTCCGCCGAGCCGTTTTCTTCCAGGACTGCAAATACCCGAAATTCCCGGCCGCCCAGTGTTAGGTGATCACCTTCTGCCACGTTGAGCACGACAGCTATTGTTTTTCCAATCAACACTTCATCATCAGCAAGCACCAACTTAGAGACATCTTCCCGGGCCAGATCCAGCTTCTCATAATCTATATATTTATCATCCATGCCGTCCTGGACTTCCGCACCATCGGTACCACCGGGACTTTCTTCCGGATCACCTGGCTCTTCATGAACAATACGCAGGCGTAACCACGGTTTAGTTCTGAATTCTTCCTGCAAGTTACCGCCCATCACAATTACTCTGCCTACACTTGTCCCCACCACACCGAGCAGTTTTGGGGCAACAGCGCGAATCATAGAGCGAAGCGGCACCCCTTCAATGGCCGCTACGTCGTCATTGGTAAGCTTTTCGACATCAAACATAACCTCTGGCAGAGTAAACCCACCGTATGAGAATGCAAGTTCACCGGCGTCAGCAGTAATAATGACATTAGCACCAAACTCGGTTGCCTGGCGAGCCATTTCAGTTTGCATCGCCTCCACCACGCTGTACACGGAAACTATGGCGGCAATACCGATCACCAGACCCGACAATACAAACAGCATCTTAGCTTTACGCTGGCGAAAATTATTAAAGGCAATATTGTAGAGCTGCATTTTATCTCCTCCGTTACCGTTTGCTGCATGCAGCTAACTGTAAGATATCTGCGTCATCATTATTCAGCAGGCCGTCTTTCATCAAGACTATGCGCCTCATATATTGAGTGTTGTTGGGGTTGTGCGTCACCATCAGGATAGTAAGACCGTCGCTATTCAGTTTTTCAAACAGCTCCATAATCTCAATGCCTGTCCTGGTGTCAAGATTGCCTGTAGGCTCATCAGCCAGTACGACCGGAGGCTCATTGACAATAGCGCGGGCGATGGCCACACGCTCTTGCTCGCCGCCGGAAAGCTGGTTCGGCAGACGTTTCATTTCCCCGTTCAAACCTACACGGCAGAGCACATTCGCGGCCATTTCTCTTTTCTCTCTGCCGGTAAAACTGGTAGTAGTCAGCGGTAGCATCACATTTTCCAGAGCAGTCAGATAAGGTATCAGTTGAAACTGCTGGAAAACAAAGCCCAAATACTCTCGACGAAAATCAGCCCGCTTTTCTTGTGAAAGTTTGTAGAGATCAATGCCATCAATTTCGATGGTTCCAAACGTCGGGTGGTTGAGCCCACCTATAATGCTGAGCAACGTGCTTTTACCGGAGCCGGAATGACCCATAACAGCCACTGACTCACCTTTGAATATATTCAGGGATACACCACGCAGCGCGTGCACTTCTTCACCCATTGACTTGTAAGTTTTTTTCAGATCTTGCATCGCAATCATAACTTCAGCCACATTCGTTCCTCCTCAAAAACAAACAAATTAGATGTAACGCAGAGCTTCGGCAGGGTCAAGCTGCGCGGCTTTCAGCGCCGGGTAAGCACTGGCCGCCAGCGCCAACAGAATGGAAAGCAGCACTGCGGGCAGAATCAGATCAGGGCGCATCGGAACGTTTTGAATTTGAGCCAGGTAGGGCCCGGCCAGCACAGCCACACCGCTGCCGATCAAATATCCTGCCAGCCCACCCAAAAGACTGACCATGCCAGCCTCCAGTAAAATAATCTTCATCACGTGAGAACGGCGAAATCCAATCGCCCTGAAAATTCCAATTTCCCTGGTTCGTTCGTTTACCGAAGAAAGCATTGTTGTGAGCACTATTAGTGCTGCGATAAACAACACCACACCTGACAATGCAAAACCAAAGGAAGCAAAACTGCCTATCGTATTATAGCGAATGAGAGCCGCCTGCCTGATGGCAATGACTCGTGTGTTTGGCAGATTATCCGTCAGACCCGCCACAATCTCTTCAATCGGACATAGATTGCAGTAAGCAGACACCTCAATCATGGAAAGCTCGCCGGGCCGCCCCAGCAAGGACTGCACTACCGCCAGGTTTGCATAGATGAGGCCGTCTTCTGCGGCACCCGTTTCACTCAAGACACCAAAAACCTGGAATTGCTCTCCGTTGAGCATCAGGCTGTCTCCGGCATTTTTACCAAGCACGCGTGCGGCGGAAGAACCGAGTATCAGACTGTCAGCGGGGACGTCAATAAGTGCCAGATCGCTCATTTTGTCGCCAGCCATTTTCCCTGTCTCTTCCTGAAGTTTAAACCAGGGTTTTTGCATAGCCATTTTCCGGGTTTCCGCCCCAACCAACAGAGCATTCTGTTCACCGACCGTCACAGCACCAACTAACTTTGGCGAAACTATGTTAATATATTTGCCAACAACAGATTCGTGGATTTTGGGAATATCATCCATGGTCATCTTCTGTACATCAAAGGCTACACCCGAAACCAGATTCTCGCTGTAACCAAGATCCATCCCCTCGAATCGGGGAAGGATAATGGCGTTGGCGCCGAATTCATCAATTCTGTCTCCCAATTCCAGGCGCATAGCCTGGACAATACTGGCCATCGCGATCACTGTTGCTACACCGACTACCAAGCCTAACATAAGAAATGCCATCTTCATTTTTCTTCTTTTGAGGTTATTGAGAGTTATGCGAAAAATACTCATCGTCTTATCTCAATTTCATAAATCTGCCCGCTAACATGGCTGAGCAGCAGCACCAACTGTCCATCTTTAGTAATCCTAATCTCTTGATGGCACCCAAAATCCTGAACTGTTGCTTCCACGTCGGTATCGTTATATCGTTCTGCATAATACGCCAACCCAAACTGGCGCAGCACTTCGTTTGGATTTTCGTTTTCACCGGCGACAGCCGCGGCCGGTGCAGCACAACCGCTGCAGCCCCCGACACGGCCACCAAACGCACCTGCATTGCTGATGGGGCGGCCAAATATATAATTGTTTAACCCTAATACAACCAGTGCAGCAAGCGCCACAAATAAAACATAACTTTTCAAACCCGGCCGACTGCCGCTTCCACCACTGTGTCCGCTACCGCTGCGACTATCGGTCAGCAGCACTTCTTCTTCGGTCTCATTATCATGCTCAGGCTGACCTGCTTGCACTGTGGCATCTTCTCGTGAATTCTTGTTAGCGGGCACATATTGCCGATCCCGATCCTGTTCTTGTCTCCATTTTTCTTCTTCATAAATGTCTCTGGCCATTTCAATACCTCCAATAATTTCTACTGAGACCTTACATGTAAGATTAGATTTCGCGTATCCGCCAGTTCAGAACCTGCTCCAAGTCTATTGAAATCATTCCGTCATCCACCGTCGGATACAAATTTACCGGAGTGAACCTGCCGCAAATCTCCGAACCCGATATAAACGTATGATCTTCAATGTTGTAGGTAGTGCGGCATGCACCACAAACCAAAGTTTCGCCGGCTAAAGAAAAGGTACGCCCGCCGCAGGGCTCACACAAACTGGTGCCAACAAACAGGCGTCCGGAAGGTGTGATATAGGCCATCAGCGGTACCAAGGTTCCCTCATCGTTTGCAAGTTCAAACGTGACAATATTGTAGTCATCCACTTCAGCAAGGGGTATTTTGATTTGGTTATTCTCAACCACCGGTTCCACAACTGTCATCGGAATTAACTGCCCCACGTAAGAACGGGACGCTACCACCGGTTCGCCAAAATATTCAATATTGTCTTCACTGGGGCGCGTAAAAGCCATAACGGCAAAAACGACGGCCGCAATCAAAACAACTGATCCGATTACTAGCGGCAGTTTGCTCTTTTGAGGTCTGGTAAATTGTTTTTTTTTGCTGGCAGCCCTTTGACTGGATCCAGCCTGCTTCTTTTTTGGCATTGTTGTCTCCTCCTTAAATGCTACTATCGTCTGTAGTAGATGGGACTATTATACACCTCTTTTTTGAAAAAGCAACCCATGAATTTTATAACGGTAAA
>DATIKA010000272.1:0-1502 GCA_035478055.1 Candidatus Limnocylindrales bacterium
CATTCCAACTTTTTTGAGGAGATTGCCAAGTACCGGGCGGCACGCCGCATTTGGGCGCGGCTGATGAAAGAACGTTTTGGTGCCTGCAATCCCCGTTCCATGATGCTGCGTTTTCACACTCAAACAGCCGGTTCAACCCTCACCGCCCAGCAGCCCGATGTAAATATTATGCGTGTTGCGTTTCAGGCATTGAGTGCAGTTTTGGGCGGCACGCAGTCGCTGCATACTAACTCGCGCGATGAGGCTATGGCTTTACCCAGTGAGCCCTCTGTTTTGCTGGCGCTGCGCACGCAGCAGGTTATCGGCTATGAGATCGGGGTTACTGATACGGCAGATCCGTTGGGCGGCTCTTACTTCATTGAAAGCCTCACCGATCACATTGAGCAAGAAGTTCTTAAATATATTAAACGTATTGATGATTTGGGCGGCGCCGTAGCTGCCATCGAAAAAGGTTTTATGCAAAAAGAGATCCAGGCCAGCGCCTACCGTTATCAGAAAGAAATAGAATCTGCGGAGCGGGTGGTCATCGGTGTAAACAGCTTTAAAGGGGGCGGTGAACAGCCGATGGATCTGCTGAGGATGGATCCGGCGGCCAGTCAGCGTCAGCTGGAACGTTTGAAAGAAGTCCGCCGCAGTCGTGATCAACAAAAAGTGTCGGAAGCACTGCAAGAACTGCGCCGCACCGCCCAGTCCTCTGACAATTTGATGCCACCGATCCTGCAAGCGGTTAGAGTGTACGCCACTTTAGGAGAAATTTGCGGCGTATTACGGGAAGTTTTCGGGGAATACCAGCAACAGATTACCATGTAACTTAGCGGTTCGCGGAAGAAAAATAGTTTTTATTGATCACCAAAATAATCACAAAATTGGCGTGGGTCGGCAGTTTAGCGACATGGAAAGGGGGTAGTTTTATGACCAGCAAACCAGTGCGGGTTTTGATCGGCAAAATTGGTCTTGATGGGCATGACCGGGGGGCGAAAGTGGTGGCTCAGGCTTTGCGTGATAGCGGGATGGAAGTTATCTATACCGGCTTGCGACAAACTCCGGAACAGATTGTGGAGGCCGCCCTTCAGGAAGACGTCCAGGTAATAGGTTTAAGTATACTGTCCGGAGCCCATTTGCAACTTTTGCCGCCGGTGGTGGAAATGCTGCGCCAACGGGAGGGCGATGATATCATTGTGGTCGCCGGCGGGATTATTCCGCGTGAAGATATTGCGTACCTGAAGGAAAAAGGGGTGGCCGAAGTATTTACTCCTGGCTCCACGACCCAAGAGATCATCGATTTTATTAAACAGAAATGTATTCAGGATTAAACGAATGGGGGTGCAGGCTGTGTTTGAAAAAATTGACCACATCGGAATAGCCGTGCGCGATATGGAGAAGTCTCTTCAGTTTTATCGCGATCAAATTGGTATTGAATTTAAAGGGTTTGAGATAGTCGAGGAACAGAAAGTAAAAGTGGCATTTTTGCTGGTTGGGGAAAGCAAGATTGAACTGCTGGA
>DATIKA010000273.1:0-4068 GCA_035478055.1 Candidatus Limnocylindrales bacterium
TACTGCTGATATCCTCGGTTCTTTGATGGAAGCTTTTGGCCGGATTACGCAAAAAGAACCTCACCTCGAACCGGGTCGATTGCGCCGCCTTGATGTAGATTATTTTCGGCGCGTTGCAGCGGTGGAATTTGCCGTTAAACACGATGACGGCAAAGATCCGCGCGGGCTGATGACAGCTGATGTAGTGCTTATTGGCATATCCCGCACCTCAAAAACACCTCTCAGCATGTACCTGGCCCATCAACGCGTCATGGTGGCCAATCTGCCATTGGTACCTGAGGTGGACCCCCCTGAAGAGTTGTACTGGATCCCATCACAGAAAGTTGTTGGGTTGGTGATTGATCCTTGCCAACTGCGACAGATCAGGCAAGAGCGACTCAAAGTTCTTGGACTGGACGACAGTGCCAATTATGTTGCCGTGGAGCGCATTGAAGAAGAGTTGGCCTACGCCCGGCGGGTAATGAAGAAAGTTGGCTGTATCGTTTTTGACGTTTCAAATAAAGCCGTCGAAGAGGTGGCAAATCGCATCATACAGGTGATCAGAGGGGGTAGAGAAAATTGAATACAGGGCCACTGGTATACTCTTTTATCAATGGCGATAAGTCGATGAAAAGCTTGCTTGGCAGTAAAGGGGCCAACCTGGCGGAAATGGCCCGTATCGGGTTGCCGGTACCGCCCGGTTTTGTGATCACGACGGAAGCCTGTAACGAGTATTTAACTTTAAAACAGGGTCTTTGGCCGGAGCTGAAGGAAGAAATCCTGCAAAACCTGAGAAAGTTGGAGCAACAAACAGGGCGCAGTTTCGGTGGTGAAAGGCCTCTTTTGCTTTCTGTCCGCTCAGGGGCAGTTGTCTCGATGCCCGGTATGATGGATACCATTCTTAATCTGGGGCTTACTCCGGAAACGATGGAAAAGCTTGCGCTGGAAACAGGCAGCCGTCGTTTTGCCCTCGACTGCTACCGGCGCTTTATTCAAATGTTTGGTGAGGTAGTATTAAACATAGGTCACTATAACTTCGAAAATATTCTGACAGAGTCACGACAGCGTAAAAAAGTGCGTTCGGACTCGGATTTGCAGCAGTCTGATCTTGAGGTGGTTATCGAAGCATACCTGGCGCTTGTGCGTAAAGAAACCGGTCAAGATTTTCCGCAGAATCCTGAAGCGCAACTGTTTCTGTCCGTCGAGGCGGTTTTTAATTCCTGGAACACTGAACGGGCTGTTGTTTACCGTCATGCCCATCGCATTCCGGGTAACCTTGGCACAGCGGTTAATATACAGGCAATGGTATTTGGGAACTTAGGAGATGATAGCGGTACGGGGGTGGCCTTTACCCGTAATCCGTCAAATGGTGAACCGTCGTTGTATGGCGAATACCTGATCAATGCACAGGGTGAAGATGTGGTAGCCGGCACCCGCACGCCCCGCCCCCTGTCGGAACTTGAAGGTGATATGCCTGATGTTTATGCCCAATTTGTGCAAACCTGCAAGACTCTGGAACAACACTATCGGGATGTGCAGGATATAGAGTTTACTATTGAAAAAAATATGCTTTATATTCTGCAAACGAGAACCGGTAAGCGCACGGCAGCTGCAGCGGTTAAAATTGCCGTCGACATGGTCAAAGAAGGGTTAATCAGTAAAACTGAGGCTTTACAACGGGTGGAACCGCATCAACTTGAACATTTGATGCACTGGCGCATTGATCCGGAAGCAAATTTGAATATTATTGCCCGGGGGTTGCCTGCTTCACCGGGCGCTGCTTCCGGCAAAGCTATTTTTGACGCCAGTCGTGCTCAGGCTATGACCAGGGAAGGGGAAAAAGTGCTCCTGGTCCGCCCTGAGACTACTCCTGATGACATACACGGTATTATTGCCGCTCAGGGTATACTGACCAGCCGTGGCGGGATGACCAGCCACGCTGCTGTGGTCGCCCGTGGTATGGGTAAACCATGCGTATGCGGTTGCGAAGAGATAAAGATCGATTTAAATAAAGGTCGTTTTTATGCGCAGGGCAAAGAATATATGGAAGGTGAAATACTATCAATCGACGGTACTACCGGGCAAGTTGTTTTAGGCGAAGTGCCGTTGATTGAGCCGCAGTTTACGCCTGCCTTTCATGAACTGATTGGTTGGGCCGATGAGGTGCGGCGGCTGAAAGTTCGGGCTAACGCTGACACCCCGGATGATGCCCGATTGGCCCTTGAACTGGGTGCACAGGGTATTGGTTTGTGCCGGACCGAGCATATGTTCATGGCACTAGATCGGGTACCGATGATGCAGAAAATGATCCTGGCGGCAGATCTGGCAGAAAGAGAAGCGGCGCTGGCAGAACTTCTTCCGCTGCAGCAGGGAGATTTTAAAGGTATTTTCAAGGAAATGGCTGGTTATCCCGTGACCATTCGCCTTCTGGACCCCCCTCTGCATGAATTCCTTCCCAATCGGGAAGAACTCATGCTTGAAGTGGATCGCCTTCAGCGGGGGAAAAGCGATGGGCTGCAATTACAGCAGAAGGAAACGTTGTTGCGAAAAATACAGTCGCTTGCGGAGTTTAACCCCATGCTTGGCCACCGGGGATGTCGGCTGGGCCTGGTATACCCGGAGATCTACCGGATGCAGGTAAAAGCTATATTCCAGGCTGCTTTTGCACTTTTGAAGGAAGGCCTGGCAGAAGAACAGTTGAAAATAGAAATAATGATTCCATTGGTGGGTCACCGGGAAGAGATGGAGCTGATGAAGCAGCTGGTAGATGATACAGCAGCAGACGTTTTTAATGCCCATGGCGGAACGCTGCCCTACCTCGTTGGAACGATGATTGAACTGCCGCGTGCTTGCCTGGTTGCAGGGCAGCTTGCCAAGGAGGCTTCCTTTTTTTCCTTTGGAACCAACGATTTGACCCAAACCACCCTGGGGTACAGTCGTGATGATTCGGAAAGTAAGTTTTTGCCTTTCTATCTGCAGCATAAGGTTTTGTCGGTAAACCCGTTTGCCGAGATTGATCGGGAAGGTGTCGGAAGCTTGGTCGAGATGGCTGTTGCAAAAGGTCGCGAATCCAGACCGGGTCTGAAAATAGGTATATGCGGCGAACACGGAGGCGACCCTGCTTCAATTGAATTTTTCCATGCCATTGGCCTCGATTATGTCAGCTGTTCGCCATACCGCTTGCCGATTGCCCGTCTGGCGGCAGCTCGTGCCACACTGTTCCGTTAAAATATTAACGTTACTGCGAAATTAGCAATGAATGGTGTCCTGAGGACGGTTCGAGCATCCCCGTGGCTAAACGATGCAGGACACAGAGCAAATTTTTAATGCAGTGTTAGCAAAAAGGTAAGAAACTTGAATTCATCAGCCGATTTAAACAGGAAAATAAATTTTTAAGGCGAAACGTATGATGGTATTAAAATTGTCGTAAGGAGTGATCTGATTGGCACATCACCATGTTCAAGGTTCAGCTGTAGAAAATATTTACCCACCCTGTCAGTCCGCCTGCCCGCTGCATCAAGGTGTGCGCGATTACCTGCTGGCTATTGCTACCGGCGATTTTGATCGGTCATTGGCGATAATCAAAGAAGTAAACCCATTGCCATTCGTTTGTGGAACCATCTGTGCTCATCATTGTGAAGATGAATGTCGGCGCAATGATGTCGATAAACCGCCGTCTATACGTGCTCTTAAACGCTTTGCTGTGGAATATGGTCGAGCCAAAGCACAGCCCCCGGCCGATGATGGCCCCAAAGTCAGTGGGAAAGTTGCTGTAATTGGTGCTGGCCCGGCCGGTCTTACCGCTGCTTTTGATTTAACCCGTATGGGCGGCGATGTGACTGTTTTCGATCGGGAACAGATGGCCGGTGGTGCTGTCCGTCATTATATTCCACTTTACCGGTTACCCGATGAGGCGATTGATCAGGATATTAATGAAATTGCCGAACAGGGAGTTTCTTTCAGGTACGGGGTTGAACTTGGGCGTGATATAACTATCGGGCAGCTTGAAGAGGAAGGCTACCAGGCAATATTGCTAGCCTTGGGCTTGCCGATAAGCCGCGGCTTGAATATCCCCGGAGTTGAAGGTGA
>DATIKA010000274.1:0-3465 GCA_035478055.1 Candidatus Limnocylindrales bacterium
AGCATCCTCCATTCCCTCCCCTTCGGTGTTTGGACAACACTCAAAGGGTAGTGGGGCTCGGTCGTGCTTTCAATGGCCCTTTTGCAACTTTGGGGATTTCTCCCTTGCACAACTGGGGAATTCTACTTTGCAACTTTGGCCATTTCTATTATGCAAAAAAGATAAAGGCAGTCGCGGTGCGTCAGAGATACGATTTTACGTTGTAAAAAGTGTAATTATAAATCATATATTCGTTGTAATTTTTGCAGACCGTGGTATAGTGGCCATATGAGGTGATGCGCATTGTATCGTACCGCGATCGAACAGCTTTATAGATGGAGACAAAAGAAAAATAAAAAGCCTCTCATAATACGCGGGGCGCGTCAGGTAGGAAAGACCTGGCTGATGAAGGAATTCGGACAGACCGCATATAAAGGAACGGCCTATTTCAGTTTTGATAATAACCAACAGATGAAGGACTTATTTTCTGCCGATATGAAAATTGACCGGATCGTAACCGGCTTGGAGCTTTATTCGGGTCGCAAGATTGACCCGGATAATATGTTGCTCATTTTTGATGAGATACAGGAAGTGCCGAAGGCTCTTACCTCACTTAAATATTTTAATGAAAATGCTCCACAGTACCAGATAATTTGCGCCGGTTCCATGCTCGGCGTCGCTTTGCATCAAAACACATCTTTCCCTGTTGGCAAAGTGGAGTTTCTTGACCTCTATCCTATGTCATTTACTGAGTTTATGCGGGCTATGGGGAAAGAGCGCTTTGTTGAGCTGCTTGACAAAGGCAGTTTTGAATTGGCGACTACCTTCAGCCAGGATTATGTTGATATGCTTAAGCACTATTACTATGTAGGCGGTATGCCGGAAGCAGTGCTGAACTTTTCTGAAAACCGTGATTTTAACGAGGTGCGGGAGATACAGCAGCGTATCCTTGCCGCTTACGAGCAGGACTTTTCCAAGCATGCTCCAAACGAGGTTGTGCCGCGCATCCGTATGCTATGGAACAGCATCCCGTCCCAACTCACAAAGGAAAATAAGAAATTTATCTACGGCATCATCAAGGATGGCGCGAGAGCCAAGGATTACGAGATGGCTTTGCTGTGGCTCACTGATTGCGGCCTTGTCCACAAGGTGCATCGGGTAACCGCTCCCAGTTTGCCTCTGAAAGCCTATGAAGACCTGAAGGCGTTTAAGCTGTTCTTTGTCGATGTAGGACTTTTGTCGTGTATGGTGCGGCTAAATAGGACCGCACTGCTTAACGGTAACGATTTGTTCAAAGAGTTCAAGGGTGCGCTGACAGAACAATACGTCTTACAACAGCTAAAGACCATCAAGGGATTGGAAACCTATTACTGGACAAATGATCGTGGCGAAGCAGAGATCGATTTCCTGATCGATACAGGTAACGAGGTTATACCTATAGAGGTCAAGGCTGAAACGAATTTGAAGGCCAAGAGTCTCAAAATCTACTGCGCGAAATTCCAGCCAAATATGTCTATCCGTACATCCATGGCAGACTATAAGAGAGAGGAACAGCTGCTCAATCTGCCGTTGTGGGCAGTGGAAACGGTAAGAGGATAGCTTCCCGTGATCCGGCTTTGGCTGCTGAAGAGGGGCGACAAGCATTTGTTTGACTTTGCGCTCTATCAGGTCACGCACACGCCGGAATTCTTCAGGCGACAAGTCCCTGGGATCGGGGATGTTCCAGTCCTCGCGCCGCTTGGCGCGAACCATAGGGCAGGCATCGCCGCAGCCCATGGTCGCCACAAAGTCATACTCCGCGTCCGGGATTTCAGTTAGTGACTTGGACTTACTTCTCCTTTACAGGCATTGGGCAACAGCCGGCATCCCGGCTGCAGCGGCAAACCAACACCGCCAAAGCAGCTCCAAGTACCGACCCGGCCAGGTAAATCCACAGAGCATTAAGCTGCCATGAAACGATCGCCGGGGCAAACGACCTGACAGGGTTCATGGACGCTCCTGAGACAGGGCCGGCAAACAGGGCGGCCAAAGCAATAGTGGACCCTATTGCCATGCTGGCTGTAGTTTTTTTTGCCCTGGCCTCAGTCGTAACGCTCAAAATCACAAACATAAGTATCGTGGTCAGAAGTATTTCAACCAGCGGAGATTGAAGCGCTGAACCGGCCGGCATCGTCCCACCCAAGGTGGGATGTTGCGGGAACAAGGCCAGCAACATCGCGCTGGAGAGGACAGCACCGCTTAACTGGTTGACAACGTACGGGGCAACCGTTTGCCCCGGGAAACGCCCCGCCAGAAAAAACCCCAATGTGACGGCAGGATTCAGATGGGCGCCGGATACATTACCAAGGGCGGCAATCATGGCGAAAACAATCAGCCCAAAGGTCAGCGCAATGCCGACGCGCGTAACAGCACCCCCGCTGATATCGTTAATAATTATGGCCCCGGTGCCGGCAAACAGCTTCAAGTCATTTTACAGTTACTGCAAAAGAAATGGGGCAAGCCCCCTTTCACAAATGAAAGCGACTTTAGGTTTATCCATATTGCTTTTCCTCCGTAAACCAATGATGAGTTTTGTTAGCGATACGCACCAACGCCAGTATAACAGGCACTTCAACAAGCACCCCGACAATGGTCGCCAGCGCCACGGGCGATGTCGCGCCAAACAGGGAAATGGCAACCGCCACAGCCAGCTCAAAGAAGTTGGAGGCACCGATCATGCCAGCCGGAGCGGCTATGTCATGCGGCAGCTTGAGCAGCTTGCAGGCGGCATACGCTATAAAAAAGATCAGGAAGGTTTGCAGTATGAGCGGGACGGCAATCAAGAGTATGTGCAGGGGGTTGCTCAGTATCACTTCTCCTTGGAAAGAGAAAATGATAATCAGCGTAAGCAATAAGCCGAAAATCGTGATAGTATTAAACTTGGGAATAAACCGCTGTTCGAAATATTCCACGCCTTTGTGTCTTACCATCCAAACCCTTGTTGCGATACCGGCGGATAACGGTATGACAACGAACAGCACGACAGACAGGATGAGCGTTTCCCACGGTATGGATACGCCGCCCACACCGAGTAAAAAAGCAACGATTGGCGTAAAAGCCACGAGAATAATCAGGTCGTTTGTAGCAACCTGTACTACCGTATAAGCGGGCCTGCCTTTGGTCAGATGGCTCCATACGAACACCATTGCCGTACAGGGAGCGGCGCCAAGCAAAATCGCTCCTGCCAGACAATCCTTTGCCAGCTCGGCAGGAATAAACGCCTCGAATACCACAAAGAAGAAAAGCCACGCGATGCCAAACATGGTAAAGGGCTTTATCAGCCAGTTTGTCACCCATGTGACATACAAGCCTGTAGGGTTTTTTCCCACGTTTTTGATGTTGGCGAAGTCTACCTTCATCATCATGGGATATATCATCAGCCAGATCAAGATGGCGATGGGGACGGAAACCTGTGCATACTCAAATTTACCTAAGAAATCAGGGATT
>DATIKA010000275.1:0-4097 GCA_035478055.1 Candidatus Limnocylindrales bacterium
TACCTGATGTCGACGTGGTAATCACCACCTACGAACTGACTAAAATGATCAAAGAAGCAGGTTTGGATTTTCCGACCCTGGAACCGGAAAGGGTTGATTTGCCTTTTGGCTTTAAAAGCGGAGCCGGAATGTTGTTCGGGACAACCGGTGGCGTTACCGAGGCGGTCTTGCGCTTTGCAGGGCTGACACTGGGCATTCCCCGCCTGGATCCCGTTACTTTTCGCCAGTTAAGAGGCCTGAAACCGATCAGGGCGGCAGAGGTAGTTTTAGGTGATCGCACCATTAAGGTGGCAATTGTATACGGGTTGGGAGAAGCCCAAAAATTAGTAGACGATATCCAGCAGGGTAAAGTTCACTACGATCTGGTGGAGGTAATGGCATGTCCAGGCGGCTGTATGGGTGGTGCCGGTCAACCGGTAACTAAAAATGGTCTCATCAGGACCGCGCGGCAGGAAGGTATTTACCAGATTGATACCATGATTCAGACTCAAAATAGTAAAGACAATCCGTACCTGCAGCAGCTATATAGCAAGACCCTTGGTAGTCCCAACCACGGTGCAAGCCACGATCTGCTGCATACAAGCTACAGTCCCCGTCGGCGCATAGAAGCAAGCGAGATGGTGCTTCAGGAGGGGACAGAGGCATTGGCACGTTTGGATGTCTGTATTGGCTCGAACTGCCACCTGAAGGGGGGCCATGATTTATTGCGACAGCTACTGCTTCATCTCGAAGAAAATGGAAATGAGCACTTGTTCGATATCAACGCAACTTTTTGTAACGAGGCTTGTGAAGGAGGACCATGTGTCCTTTTAAACGGAACGCTTCTGGAAAGATGTACTTTGTCAGATCTGACCAGGCGATTAGACCTCGTGGTTGCAGAAGCGGAAAGTTGCTAATATCACCAGCCTGATGAGGTGAATGATTGTGATCTTAGAAGAACACCAGGAAATTGACGAAGGAAAAGGTATTATCTGGACAAATGCGGCTCGCTGCCGGGACTGTAACCGCTGCGTAAAGAGTTGTCTGGTCAAAGCGATCCGCAAAGAGGGTCACCAGGCCAAGGTTCTTTCCAATCGCTGCATTTTATGCGGGATTTGTATCCGCGAATGCCCCCAGGGCGCAAAAGCCTATTTGGACAGTACAAATGAAGTTATATCCATGCTCCAAAGCGGGGCCCAGGTGGCAGTCTCATTGGCTCCCAGCTACCTGGCAGCCTTCAGCAGTGCGGAAATCAGGGGCTTACCGGGAGTGTTACGGCAGCTTGGCTTTAGTTTGGTGACGGAAACATCTGTGGGTGCGGAACTATCGGCGCAGGCAGCTCGAGCAATCATCGAAGCCAACCCGCACAAACAATATATCTACGCCGCCTGCCCAGCCATGGTTGGCTATGTTTACCAAAAATGGCCTGAGTTAGTTCCGGCTCTCTTACCGGTAGCTTCACCGATGATCGCCCATGGCCGTTACTTGAAATCTACCTACGGAAAAAATCTCAAAGTAGTTTTTATCGGCCCCTGTGTGGCAAAAAAAGAAGAAGCAGCAAACGAAGTGGAAAACCCCAGCATCGATGCTGCATTGACTTTTGAAGAGCTAAAAAAATGGATGCTGCGGCAAAAATTAAACCCCCTGCTGGCAGAAGAAAGTGGGCTCAATGATGCTTTATCTTTAACAGCTGCAACCTTTCCTCTTAGCGGAGGCTTTGCCAAAACTGCCTGGCTTTCCACTGACTCTTTTAATCGCCTGATAGTTAATGCAAGTGGCCCGGAAGAGTTACGCGATGCCATGGAATATGCCGCAGGTTCTCAGCAACCTTTGGTTCTTGAGGGCTTAATGTGCCCGGGCGGATGCCTCGATGGCGTTGGGATGGGAGAACGCACTAATCCTTTGGCCTTACGGCGTGCTTTCCTCAATACCATTGAAGATGTTGCAGTTTACCCCGCTTTGCGAGCCCCTTTGCAAGCGGAAAAGTCAACCCTCGACTTATCAATTAAATTTAACCGAGCGCCGGCGGAGGTTATCTCTTTCAGTGAAAATCAGATTCGCGAAGTTTTATTAAAAATTGGTAAACGTGAACCAACGGATGAGTTGAACTGCGGCGCCTGCGGTTACAATACATGTCGTGAAAAAGCCCTGGCATTTCTGGCAGGAATGGCAGAAATTGAAATGTGTCTTCCCTATATGCGGCATCATTCTGAGACAATAACTGATGCTATTATTCATAACAGCCCCAGCGCGATCGTAATTCTGGATAGTGAGCTAAAAATTGTACACACTAACCCCAAGTTTCAAGAAATGTTTATGAGCAGCGATTACTGCAACGGCAGACACATCAGCTATTTCATCAATCCGGAACCTTTCCAACAAGTGTTACGAGGGGAACCCGAACTTTATAACCAGTCTGTTCATCACCACACTTACGGTCTGTTCTGTCAACAGTTAATCTATAAAATTGGGGCCGAAGATAGAGTGCAACTAGTCGGCATCCTGGTAGATCTTACCCGAAGCAAACAACAAGAAACGGAACTGGACCTTTTACAGAAAGAAACCTTAAAGCGGGCTGAGCAGGTAGTAGAACGACAGTTCGAGACTGCCCGGGAGGTGACCAGGCTACAGGGGCAAGCTGCGGCCGAAATCAGTAGCATCCTGGCATCCCTCACCGACCTTGTAACCCGTAAGGGGGAAGGCTGATGACTCTCCGTCTGTTCATCGAAGATCATTTTGCCCAGCTTTCCAAGATCGGACATCGTCACTGCGGAGATCTATGGATAGTATCCCGAACTGATATCCACACCTGGGTAATTCTGGCCGATGGTTTAGGTAGCGGCATACCCGCTAATTTGAGCGCCACCTTAACAACCGAGCACTTCCTGGGAATGATACGGGAAGGTTTTGTTCCCAGTGAAGCGATAAAAGGCGTACTGCGAGCTCTTCACACAGCCAGGACAAAAGGTGGGCCCTGGGCCGCCTTTTCAGCTGCTCGTTTTTCACACGATGGAGAAATTTTGGTTTACTGCTACGAGTCTCCTCCCCCGCTTTTACTTACAATCAGGGGGATAGAAGAGTTAAATTTTCAGCCACAATACTGGGAAGGAGAGGTTGTCCTGGAAGGAGTTACCCATTTGAGGATGCACGAGGCCATGCTTTTTTTTAGCGACGGCGTTATTAATGCCGGCCTGGGCGGATCGATGCCAAGAGGTTGGGGCGAAAACGGTTTGAGGCGTTTCCTTGCTTCCTCCGGTTTAGCGCAAAGAAAAGAGTTATCCCGTATTCCGCAGACAATCGTCAGAGAAGCTGCGTCTATCAGCCAACTGCGCCCCGCTGATGACATTACTGCCGGTGTGATTTTGTTACGGCGGCCGCGCATATTACAGGTATTAACCGGACCTCCAGGGAAACGGGAAGATACCACCAAAGTAATGGAACAATTCACTAAAGCCGAGGGTGCCAAAGCCGTATGCGGAGGGACAACTACTTTCTTGCTGGCTAAACATCTGGGTGTTGTACCTGTTGTGCATCCAGAAGAGTTCGGCGCGCCCGCATACTATGAGCTGCCAGGCGTCAACCTGGCATGCGAAGGGGTCATAACTTTAAATCGCACCTTTAATATTTTTGACGAACCCAATCTTGATGTCGATGCCGGCCATGGCGTAACCAGTTTGCTGGAACTTCTGTTGGAAGCAGATGAAATATATTTTTGGGTGGGTCAGGCCATCAACAAAGCCCAGCAAAATACTTTAAAACCGGCGGGGTTACTACCGCGACAAGAGATAATAGAAGCCTTGGCGAAAAAACTGAGAAACGTCGGCAAGATGGCTCATATAATGCGAATGTAGCTGTATTTCATGATCAAATGCGCATTCCGCAGAAAAAAACATCCCCCCTGTAACGCATCAACGTTAAGGGGGGATGTCTGGAATCAGTTGTGTGCAGATTCCAATAAAACCGCAATCTCACAATAAACTCTGTCGAATGAGAACGGCAACCAGACGGCTGTTAAACCAGGCTAGGCTCGTGCGCTAAATTTCCGACAGGATCCAGCGGGTTTGTTCCGCGAGCAGTATACTTGGTATGCAACAGCTTGTGTGATTCATGTCCAAGGG
>DATIKA010000276.1:0-7202 GCA_035478055.1 Candidatus Limnocylindrales bacterium
CAGGCTCGAAATTGTTTTCAGGGTTGTACTTTTACCGGCCCCGTTTGCGCCCAACAGGGCGACGATTTCGCCTTTGGCTACTTCAAAATTGATGCCGCGTAAGGCATAAATCTGTCCGTAACGTGTCTCGATATCTTTTAGCGCCAGTACTACTTCGCTCACACAGCATCCTCCTTCTCTTCTTTGCCCAGGTAAGCTTCGACAACCCGCGGATTGTCGCGAACCTCTTGCACGGTGCCCTCGGCGATTTTCACTCCGTAATCGATAACAAATATTTTTTCAGATATCTTCATCACCAAGCCCATGTCGTGCTCGATCAGAAATATTGTGATTTTTCGTTCGTCACGAATCCGGCGCAATAGTTCAACTAGCCTGCTTTTCTCTTCCCTGTTCAGCCCGGCAGCAGGCTCATCAAGTAAAAGTAATTTCGGTTGTGTGGCAAGAGCTCTGGCCCATTCTACCCGACGCTGATCGCCATAGGGCAGATTTTTGGCCAAGCTGTCTTTTCTGTGCAAGATACCGACAAAATCTAAACATTCCCTGGCCACATCGCGAATTTTTTTCTCTTCGGATCGTTGCCTTTTTGTTCTCAGCACAGCATCGAAAAAACCGGAGCTGGTCCGGCAATGCATGCCCGCCATTACATTTTCGATCACTGTCATCTGCTTGAAGAGCCGCAGGTTCTGGAACGTTCTGGACATACCCTTGTGGGTAATGATATGTGGCTTATTGTTCAGAGTACTTTTACCCTGAAAAAGCATATCCCCACTGCTCGGCTTATAAAAACCGGTAAGACAGTTAAATACGCATGTCTTGCCGGCGCCGTTTGGTCCGATCAGGCTGCGGATCGAGCCCTCTTCAATTTCGAGCGTAAGATTATTGACAGCGCACAAGCCGCCAAAGCGCAGTGTCAGGTCTTTAATTTCCAACAGCGCCACTGCAACACCCCATTATAGTTTAGTTGAAATGCCTTGTCTATCCGGCCAGATACCCTGAGGCCGGTAGAGCATTATTACTAGCAGAACAAAAGCGAAAATGACCATCCTGTACTGCCCGATACCTCTTGAGAGTTCCGGGAAAAGTGTTACAAATAGAGCACCTAGAACAACCCCTGGTATCTTGCCCATTCCACCGAGCACTACTGCCAGCAGAATCATCACCGAGTGAATGAAAGTAAAAGATTCCGGAGAAATGGCGGTCATCTTAACAGCAAAAAATGATCCGGCCAGAGCTCCGAAACATGATCCAATGATAAATGCATAAAGCCGGGTTGATACAACGTTGATGCCCATTGCCGATGCGGCATCCTCGTCTTCCCGGATATACTCCCATGCCCGGCCCAGTCTTGAAGCACGAAGGCGGTAGGAAGTTATAATAGCCAGAAGGGCCAGAATAAAAAACATGTAATAAAAATGAGTGATTTGGTTTAAGACAATACCAAAGAAGACCGGACGTTCAATGCCGATCAGGCCGACTGCACCCCCCGTAAATTCAACGTTTCTGGCTGTAAACCTGACAATTTCCCCAAATCCCAAAGTAACAACAGCCAGATAGTCACCGCGCAGTCTAAGCGTTGGTCCGGCTAATGCCAGACCGGCGATGATTGCCGCAACAATGCTGAAAGGCAGGGTTAGCCAAAAGTTTATTCCGTATGTTGCACTCAGGATTCCTGTAACGTAAGCACCGACCGCAATAAATGCGGCGTACCCAAGATTTAGAAGTCCGGCAAAACCGATGATGATATTCAAACCGAGGCAAACAACAACGAAGAAGAAAAAGTTGGTCATGATCTGCTGTGTAAACCGGCTGGAGTTAAGCGGCAGATAGATAAGAAAAACTAACGTCAAAATTATATAAGATATAAGTACAATCTTGTTATCAAAAAGTTCAAAAAGTCTTTCTGTACCCCTTTCAAAGGGCTTGAGTGATATTTCTTTCATTTTCGTCTCTGCCATTAAGCCTACATCCTTTCACTTACTCTACGTCCGAGAATACCGTGAGGTTTAAAAATTAAAAAAAGAATCAAAAAGGCAAATGAAAAAACATCTTTCCAAGCTGTACCAATGAAAGGAATCTGCGTGGCAAAGGCCTCCAGTAATCCCAGAAACAGACCGCCGAGCATCGCCCCCGGTATGATACCGATCCCGCCGATCACTGCGGCAGTAAAAGCTTTCAGACCGATTAAAAAACCCATAAAGAAATGGACGGTGCCGTAATGCACCCCGGCCATGATCCCTGCTGCAGCAGCAAGAGCTGAACCGACAAAAAAGGTCAAGGCGATGATCTTGTGGACATTGATGCCCATCAGCCGGCAGGTATCGTGATCAAGGGCGATCGCCCGCATTGCTTTGCCATACATCGTTCTGGTAATAAAAAGATGAAGAATTAACATCAACAGCAGCGCAGAAATTAAAAGAACCATACGGGTATCTGTCATCCGCAGGGAGCCGACAAAAAAGCTTTCATCTACAATTCCCGTTCTGAAAGCCCTGACCTGGCCCTGGGTCATGAGAAGAACTGCGTTGTATAAAAGCATGGAAACAGCAAGTGCTGTAATCAGGATCGAGAGGCGGGGTGCTTTGAGCATCGGTTGGTAAGCAACCCTCTGGATCACAACTCCAAGAATACCCACTACCAGCATACTGATCAGAAGTGCAACAACGATCCCGAACCAGGTATTCCCGATATTCGGAGCGAAAAATGTTAACAGGATCAGTCCGCAAAATGCACCGCACATATATATATCAGCGTGTGCGAAATTCAGCAGCTTAATAACACCGTAAACCATTGAGTAGCCAACAGCAACCAGCCCGTAAAATGCACCAATTAATAACCCATTGAAAAGCTGCTGTAATAAAATATCCCACAAAGTCACACATTCACCTCTCATCAAGCAAGTGCAGGCCTGGTTTTGCCAGGCCTGCACTTTATTTTATTCGTTATACCTATTGAGCTAAAACCCAACTTCCACCCTGGGCAACAAGGAGAACAAAGTTACTTCTGCCCAAAGTATTTTCTTCAGTAAACATAACCTCACCGGAAATTCCTTCAAAACCATCAGTAGCAGCCAAGGCATCTCTAATTGCCGCGCCATCAAAAGAGCCGGCACGTGTGATTGCATCAGCCAAAAGGTGCATCGCGTCGTATGAAAGACCGGCATAAGCGCCCGGTGCACGGTCAAACATTGCCTGGTAGTCGGCAATAAAGCTCTGCGCGGCTGGCAAGAAATCGGCAAACGGTGGAGCAGTGCAGTAAACACCTTCCGCGTGAGGTCCGGCCAGTTCAATAAAAGCTGGAGCACTGGAACCGTCAGAAACAATGATAACGCCTTCATACCCCGCTTCCCTAAGCTGCATGGTAATTAAAGCGCCTTCAGCGTGATAACCGGTCCAGTAGATTCCACCGGGATTGGCAGCCATAATGGTGGTAACCAGGGCTGAAAAGTCCATTTCACCCGGGCTAACAGTATCGTCTGTTACAACCTGTTTACCAGCTGCTTCCCATTGTTCCCTGGTTATAGCCACAAGGTCAGCGGAAAAAGCACTACCGTCACCAATCAAGCCGATCGTTTCAACACCCCGCTCTTGAAACCAGCCGATAGCTTTTTCGGCCTGCATATCGCCGGTACTGTTGATCATAAAAGCCCAGCCCGGATTTTCAGCAATTAAAGTAGTTGCATTGGCAGCGGCAATTACAAGTGGAATGCCGGCATCGCCATAGATTGTTAAAGTAGGAAGGGTAGCCCCAGAGCAGAACCCACCAACAACTGCGACAACTTCTTCTGCAATCAGCTTGCTGGCGGCAGCAGTAGCCATAGCTGGATCGCAACCATCATCAGCAGTTGTGGTGATGATTTCACGTCCGAGCACCCCACCCGCGGCATTAATTTCGCTAACCGCGAGTTTAATTGCATTTTCCATATCGATGCCGTTTTCGGCAACTGCACCAGTTGTAGGAAGCATAATCCCGATCAATACCTGTTCGGGTTCTTCAGCCGGCGGCGCTGCCTGCGGAGCACAGCCGAAAACGCTAAACATCATCAATACAACTGCGAACATCAAAAACAGAATGCTTTTTTGCTTAAACAATTAACATGACCCCCCTTAGTTTTAGGTATGCCTTCCCACCATCCACCAACCCAAACATGATCGACAGAAGCCCAAACGGCATACCCCCTTCTACTGCTTATCATCGTCAAACGGCTAAGCCGGCAGTACATATCCCCCCCTTGCGGAAAATATGGTAAAAGGCAAATGACGATCCGATTTAATCTGACCCTCACCTCCTTTTCTGATATCTGACTTCGCAAGTTAGCACTTAATTATACTCGATATTCAATCTGTTGCGCTACATATTTTATTACCAACTACAATTTGTAATTTAGCATATTTAACATCAAAATATTTAACATCAAAATGCAAATAAATAACTGAACAGGTAATTGCCCAAAAGGGATGATGCTCCCAAAAGTATACACTTTAGGGGGTGTTATCTTGAAGATTTGCAAGAACAATATGGAAACCGTTTTAAAGGCCATTCGTCAAGGGAGCATCGATGCCGCTGGTGGTGGTTTTGACCGCTTGATGGATCAAACCATCTTGCAAATGCACCATCACGGGTTGTTGTGATTATTGGAACATGCTTTTAAAGACAAGCGCGATGATAATCTTTCGATACCATTATCTTTATATTTAACCCTCAGCACTGCCGCCAAAATGAAATTAAAAACCAGTGTCAGCGGTATACCCTACGCCGTTACCAATGAACAAACTTTGGCCAAACTCGGTTACAATCGCGTTGATTTGGCGAACGGGTTAGAGGGAGGTCTGATGCAGAGGAAATGGTTCGCCACCTCGTGCACAAATATCAGAAGTCAGCGCTACCAGATGATCGTTCTAGCCATTCATTTATCATTAGACCAAAGAGTAACTGGCTACATTTCTTCTAAAACTTACTGCATTGGCTCTGACTGCTCAAATTATAAAGCAAAGAAGGTTCGTCGTTTTTTAAGATTGCGAATTGGAGGTGGCTTAAATTTGCTCAACGGCAATTTGAAAGCAGCGGCCAATTTTATGTGCAAAGGAGACACTTACTAATCGCATCAAGAAGAATACAAGTGCAAAAGGACGGTCCGACGGTCCTTGTGTACTCATACTCATGTTTTTAATTTAGGCGCTCACGTCCACGCAGCCATGGGGACACCACCGGATGGATGAAAATGGAAACAGCCTATTTCCAGGAATAGGAAAGATAAAAGAAAATGAAAAGAACCAGTCCCTGTCCTTTGAAGGGAATATCGGTCTTGGTGTCAAAGTAGTATCTGCCACAATACCGCAGCCCGATGAAGGGCAGATCGGAGCAACAACTATAAAAAAAGAAATAAAAGTCAGAGTTTATTTGCCCTCTTACCTTGATCGCACGAAGTTAGACAATCATGGTAATGCTTTGATCGAGGAAGGCTCTACCCTGAAGGATCTATTAGGAGAGCTCGGCATCCCTTTCCCGGCAGGAATGGTGCATTTGTGTCGGGTTAACTATGAAAAGGCAGATCTAAAACGTGAGTTGCACGAGGGAGACATAGTAAGCTTTTTTTCGCTCATTTCGGGCGGTTAGCATCACGGCGATGATTCTTACTACAAAAGGAGCAACACTGACTATGCGCGGTTATACGGGAAAAATATTATTTGTTGATCTTGGCAGCGGTCTAATCGAAGAAAAGCAGATCCCCGATCAGATTTATGAAGATTACTTGGCTGGTGTGGGGCTGGGCGCCTATATACTTTATCGGGAAATCCCTGAAGGCGCCGACCCGCTGGGCCCGGAAAATGTCCTCGCCTTTATGAGCGGCCTTTTGACCGGCACAGGCAGCATGCTTACCGGTCGCTGGATGGTAGTCTGCAAATCACCGTTAACGGGTGGCTGGGGTGATGCCAACTGCGGGGGTAATTTTTCTCCGGCAATCAAACAATGTGGCTATGACGGGATTTTCTTCAAAGGCATTGCCCAAAAACCAGTCTACCTGGTAATCGATGGCGAAAATAGCGCCCGCCTTGAAGATGCCTCTGACGTGTGGGGTTTGGACTCAGTTGAAGCTGAAAAGCTTCTGGAAAAAAAACATAGGGGCAGGAAAACCCCGGCTGTGGCAGTAATCGGCACTTCAGGTGAGAAACTCTCGCTTATTTCAGGAATTTGCAATGATCGTGGACGAATTGCGGCCCGCTCTGGTTGCGGAGCAGTGATGGGTTCAAAGAAACTGAAAGCAGTGGTGTTGAACGGGGATGAAAAAATCAGTTGCGCTGACCGGGAAACAGTAAGGGCTTTTAGCAAAGAATTCACTTCAAAAGTACGAAAGGTTTCACTGCCCCGCTTTCTGACTGGTTCTGTTCTGCCGCTAGCTGGCATGCTGATGGGCAAGCTGAAAAAAGTAGTCCCCCTGGACGGAATGGCAGTCCTGGTACCAACCTTAAAAAAATGGGGTACCCCAATGAGCAACAGCCTCGGTGTCACTTCCGGCGATCTGCCGATCAAAAACTGGAACGGATCGGTAGTTAATTTTAAATACTCCCGCTACAAGCATCTGAACCCCGACCTGATCATCAGTCGGGAGTATAAAAAGTATAGTTGCTATTCATGCGTAGTCGGCTGCGGTGGGCTATGCAAAATTGGCGATATCGCCGGCGGGGAATTTGCGGAAACCCACAAACCCGAATATGAAACATGCGCAGCATTTGGTGGGCTGCTCTTAAACAGCGATCGAGAGTCGATCTTCTATATCAATGAGCTGCTGAACAGAGCCGGGATGGATAGCATCTCGGCTGGGAACACAGTTGCCTATGCCCTGGAGTGCTATGAGCAGGGCCTATTGACCAAAGACGATACCGGTGGATTGGAACTCCGGTGGGGCAATGCTGATACGATTGTTGCACTGGTCAAAAAGATGATCGCTCGCGAAGGCGTGGGTGACCTGCTAGCTGACGGAGTTAAAAAAGCCGTGGGTCGGATCGGTGAAAGAAGCGCCCCCTTTGCCATGCACGCCGGAGGTCAGGAACCGGGTATGCACGACCCGCGCTTCGATCCGTTGCTCGGGGTGCATTTCAGTGCGGATCCAACCCCAGGGCGTCACACAATCGGCTGTGGACAGTACTACCAGATGATGCACCTATGGGAAGAGGTAAGCTGGGCGCCGCCGGTAACCAACCATC
>DATIKA010000277.1:0-5482 GCA_035478055.1 Candidatus Limnocylindrales bacterium
ACGGTAACCAAATTAGCAAAAACGGAGCCCTGAGCAGCAGTTATTTTGCTTAGCATGTAATTGTATAAGAAAAAGGCTATAATTGAGGCAAATATGCCCAAATAAAACACAGCCGGCCAAATAGTAGCCAGGGGGGCAAAATAGAGGTTCAGGTTGCCGTTGACCGCATGTTGGGTCAGTGAGATGCCATTGAAAACTATTGCGCCTACAACCATCATTACCCAGGTTATTTGCAAAGGTGGATGGCTAACGGAAGCTTTGCGAGAGGTAATGTTATAACAGGCCGCCGCTGTGACAGCTCCGAGCAGCGCCAGCGTGCCGATTGGGTTTGCTCCAAAAGCGGATTTGTTGTCCATATAGACAACAAAAATAACTCCGGTTACTGAAGCAAGTATAAAAAACACCTGCAGTCGGGTGGGGTATTCTTTCAGGACAAACACTGACAGGATGATGGTAAATACAGGAATTATAGCGATCATCATTCCTGCATAGGAAGCAGAGGTCAGCAAGATGCCATTAGTTTCAGTTGCAAAGTAGAGAATAGGCTGAAGAAATGCCAGCGGTAGCAGGCTGCGATAGTCTGCTTTGCTGACTTTGATTTTGATTAGCCCCAGAGCGCGAATCAGGCCCATAACTGTCAGTGCGGTTAAAAACCTGAGCCCCAGTAAATGAAAAGGCGTTGCATGATCTAATGCGTCGCGGGTAAACATAAATGACAAGCCCCAGGCAAAAGCAACACCCACTCCCGCCAGGTAAGGCAAGTAACGCTGTATAATGGTCACCCTCTTCGTTTGATTGAACAACACTATACACTATCACACTGAACAGTGGAAGAGACGTAAAGATTTTGCGGTACTATTGTGTGATATTTTCAGAACAGAAAATTGCGAGACAGATATTTCCGAGACCGGCTGTTTCTACTAATTCGGATGAAAGATCGATTGGATGGGCAGGTAATGCTGATTATACGTCGAAAAATGCTGTCTCAGGAATAAGTTGATTAAGTGCATTGCGCTTGAGTTGGCAAAAAAGGCAGTTAAGACACCATGAAAGGACGTGGCCCTATCGTGAAAAGTATTGATGAAATGGCTGTTGACACCATCCGCTTTTTAGCCGTGGATGCTGTTGAAAAAGCCAACTCAGGGCACCCGGGTTTGCCCATGGGAGGGGCAACGATGGCTTACACTCTGTGGGCTCGTTTTTTGAAACATTGTCCGAAAAGACCGGACTGGCCGGATCGCGACCGCTTTGTTCTTTCAGCCGGTCACGGATCAATGTTGCTTTATGCACTACTGCATCTTTTTGGATACAGCCTCTCCCTGGATGAAATCAAGAATTTTCGTCAGTGGGGCAGCAGAACCCCGGGCCATCCCGAGTTTGGTCACACGCCAGGGGTGGAAACGACAACTGGGCCTCTGGGACAGGGTTTTGCCAATGCCGTTGGCATGGCTGTTGCTGAACGACGTCTGGCAGCTGAATTCAATCGACAAGGGTTCACCCTTGTCGATCACTACACGTACATCTATGCTGGTGACGGCTGCATGATGGAAGGGGTTACCTCTGAAGCGGCGTCGCTGGCCGGGCATCTTAAGCTGGGCAAGCTGATCTGCCTCTATGACGATAATCAGATCACAATCGACGGCAGCACGAGTCTCGCTTTTACCGAAGATGTGGGCAAGCGGTTTGAAGCTTATGGCTGGCAGGTGTTAAAGGTTGAAAATGGGAATTGTTTCGAGGCTGTTGAAGAAGCGATTAAAGAAGCGAGGGTAGAGCTCACCCGCCCCAGTTTATTGATGATCCGCACTGAAATTGGCTACGGTGCGCCTAATAAGCAAGGCACTGCGGAAGCCCATGGCGCTCCCCTCGGCGCGGAAGAAGTAATTCTGGCCAAAGAAAACCTTGGCTGGCCGACTGAGCCCACGTTTTATATTCCGCCGGAAGTACGCGCCCATTTTGAAGGTTATGCCGAAGCATTAAATGAAAAAAAAGAGGCATGGGAAAATCTTTTTACTGCTTACCGCGCTGAACACCCGGAGCTGTCTGAACAGTGGGACCGCTGGTTTTCCGGGCGTGTACCTGAGGAAATCCCGGAAGACCCCCGGTTATGTCAGTTTGGGGAGAAGCCGCTTGCTACCCGTGTTATTTCGGGCCAGATTATGCAAGTGCTGGCTGAGTACCTGCCCAACATGATCAGCGGTTCGGCAGATCTCAACGCCTCCACCAGGACACATCTTAAAGGGTTCGGTGATTTCCAGGCTGATAACCCGCGTGGCAACAACATTCACTTTGGGGTGCGGGAACATGCCATGGCTGCCATTTTATCAGGCATAATGCTCCACGGCGGGTTACGTGCTTTTGGATCGACTTTTCTGGTGTTTTTCGATTACATGAAACCAGCGGTCAGGTTGGCGGCGATGATGGGTCTTCCTGTAGTCTACATCTTCACTCATGACAGCATTGCCCTCGGTGAAGATGGTCCCACCCACCAGCCAGTGGAACACCTGGCTAACCTTCGTTCTATTCCCAACATCCATGTGCTCAGGCCGGGCGACGGAGCTGAAACAGCGGCTGCCTGGCTGCACATCCTGCAGCGCAGGTGCGGTCCATCCGCGCTGATTCTTTCCCGCCAAAACCTGCCCCAACTGCCGGGAACGGGACGAGGAGTTCTTCAGGGTGGTTATATCATCAGTCGTGAAAACAGAGAAAAGCCCGATCTTATCCTTATTGCGAGCGGGTCTGAACTTTTTCTGGCCCTGCAGGCGCAAAATATTTTGCAGGATGAAAAAGGATTTAGTGTGCGTGTGGTCAGTATGGTCAGCAGGGAGCTGTTCCTGGCGCAGGACGATGCTTACCGTGAAGAAGTAATTCCTGACACAGTAGAAAGGCGTTTGATCATCGAGGCCGCCATGCCTATGGGATGGGAGCGGTTTACAGGCTTGAAGGGTGCAGTGATTGGGCTCGATGATTTCGGAGCTTCAGCTCCGGGAGAAATAGTGATGGCGAAGAGAGGTATTACTGTTGCTCATATCTTGAAACAGGCAGCAGAAATGTTGAAGTAAAACGAAAACAGTCGCAATGTTGTTCAGTTTGTCATTTAAAGGCAGGGCTCTAGATAAATGCAAAGGTGGCTAACGATCATCTGTTAGGGTGATCGATTGTCTATTATTGAGCGGATGGAAAGCACGGCTGCAGTTATAACAACATCAAATGATGGGGAGGACGTTTCATGGTAAATGAGACACAGTTAACCCAGGAAGAAAAAATATTTAGTATGCTTGCTCATCTCTCAGCGCTAGCCGGTTATGTTGTTTTGTTCGGGAACATTTTGGGTCCTCTGGTAATCTGGCTAATTAAAAAAGATCAGTCGGAATGGGTCGATCGACAGGGCAAGGAAGCGTTGAATTTTCAGCTCAGTATTACTATTTATGCGGCAATTTCCCTGGTCCTTGTTATTGTTCTCGTTGGATTTTTGCTTCTATTTGCAGTTGGCGTTTTTTCTCTGGTGATGTCTGTTGTCGCTGCGGTTAAGGCTAACACCGGGGAAGATTTTCATTATCCTCTCTGTATCCGTTTTATCAAGTAATAAATTAATTTTGGCTTTTATCAGTTATCTTGCAGAAGAAAGGAGCAAAGGGCGTTGGCTTGATTGCACAGGGAATTGGGCAGGACAGGCTGTTCCAACGGTTTGTTCTAAAAAATATAATAAATATTTTAATTTTTAAAAAGGTGTTTGTTCTTTTTTGTTGAAAAACCTTAGGAGTTGGGTTTGTTTCTACCTTCCTGATTAGGAGGTGCGTATTTAATGCGCTATCGTTATTTCCCTGGCTGTACCCTTAAGGGTCAGGCTAAAAGCATGGAAGACACAACTATGGCTGCAGCCGCTGCTTTGGGCATCGAGCTTGTTGAACTGGATGAATGGCAGTGCTGCGGTGCTGTATTCCCGCTTTATGAAGATGAACTCATAACGCTGCTTTCCCCCGTTCGCACTCTGGCTGCGGCAGGCGGAGAGCCTCTCGTGTCGCTTTGTGCCGCCTGCCACCATGTGCTTAAACGGGCACAGGAGCTGATGCAGCGCAACCCGGATTCCCGCTACAAGGTGACAGACTTTCTCAAGGTAGATTATTCCGGTGAAGGACGCGTTTTGCATTTCCTTGAAGTCCTGCGTGATGATATCGGTTTTGAAAAAGTAGCCGAAATGATCAAGAAGCCGTTACAAGGCCGTAAACTGGCTGCCTATTATGGTTGCCTTCTGTTGCGCCCGTCAAAGGTGATGCAGTTTGACGACCCTGAAAAACCCACGATCATGGAAGATTTATTAAAAGCGCTTGGGGCCGAGGTTGTAATCACGCCCTACCGCACAGAGTGCTGCGGAGCTTATCTTTCTGTAACTGAAGAAAAAGTGGCTGAAGATACCGTAGCCCGGATTCTTGGGTCTGCCCGCAAAGCCGGCGCCGAGGCGCTCATCACTGCCTGCCCGCTGTGCCGCTATAATCTGGAGAATTGCGCCAGTCAAGACGGGGGCAAGCCACTAAAAGTATATTACTTCAGTGAACTTTTAGCTGAAGCGCTGGGTCTTACGGAAGAAGAGGTTTCGAGCGCCAAATTACTACAGGGGGAGGTTTCGCAGCGATGAAAGCAGTTGCCGGCGCAAGCCGTCTTGTCAGTGAAATGAAAGCGCAAAGCGGCCAGGATCCTTCCTGCTGCTATCAGTGTGCCAAGTGCAGCGCTGCCTGTCCGGTAACGGCGGCGATGGATCTTCTGCCTCATCAGGTGATTCGTTTTTTGCAACTAGGTTTGGAAAAAGAACTTGCACAGAGTAAGACACCATGGATCTGTGCTTCCTGTTTTACCTGTGCGGCACGCTGCCCTCGTGATCTTGACCTCGCGCGAATGATGGAAGGTATTCGCCTGGCAGTGCTGCGGCGTCGTGAGGGCAATAAATTCGGACCGGCTGAACTAACGCCCGAGCAGTTGGAAAAGCTGCCCCAGCAGGCTTTAGTCAGCGGTTTTCGCAAGTACAACAAATAAGGGAGGTTAAGCGCCTTGCCCAGAGTAGGGGTTTTTATTTGCTGGTGTGGCACTAATATCGCCGGCACTGTTGATATAGGTAAAGTGATCGAAGACGTTCGCAGCTTTCCTGACGTGGTGTATGTTGACGAATACCGCTATCTTTGTTCTGAGGTGGGGCAGGAACTAATCAAGAAGGCAATTGAAACGGAAAGACTGGATCGGGTGGTGGTAGGCACCTGTTCACCGCGGATGCACGAAATTACTTTCCGCAGGGCAGTGTCCGAAGCCGGCTTAAACCCCTATCTGCTGGAGGTAGCCAACATTCGCGAACAATGTTCCTGGGTGCACCGTAATATGGACGAGGCTACGGCGAAGGCTACCGCGCTGATCAGGGCTGCTGTTGCCAAAGTTGCACTGAACAACCCCCTTGACGCCCCCCGCATGGAGGTTGAAAAAAGGGCCCTGGTTATAG
>DATIKA010000278.1:0-2619 GCA_035478055.1 Candidatus Limnocylindrales bacterium
CGGCCTGGCAGCAGGAACTGCCGCGATCATATTTTTGGCTATGGCAATTGTATCGACGATTACAGACGGCAATGTGAATGTTTTGGGTGTGCAGTTGATCGGTTTTGGAGCATGCCTGGGCTTTCTTTTCTTTAACTTTTCCCCGTCCAAGATTTTTATGGGTGATGCAGGCAGTATGCTGCTGGGTTTCGTTCTGGCCACGACGTACCTGTTAACCATCCGGCATCCGTTTTCTGCTCAACTTGTGTTGGGCAGTATTTTTATCTTTGCGTATCCGGCAATGGATGTAACTTTTGCCGTCTATCGCCGCTTTATTAGCCGGCTTCCAGTATTTAAGGCCGACCAGGGCCATATTCATCATGTGCTGCTTAGCCTTGGGTTTTCTGTTCGCAAAACAGTATTGCTTATTTACCTGGTCAATATCATTTTCGCATCATTGGCTGTTTTGCTGTTGATCCTACCTGTTCCGTCATACGTGATCCTGGGTGTGGGAATCGTCACTGTCGCCGGTGCTGTTTATATCATTAAATTATTGTTGAAGATCAGTAGAACTAACGGAGTTGGTATTTACAACACTGGCGAAGGCTGATGGTTCACTGGTGGAGGATGTTACTTCGGCGCGGCATCCCTCTTCCCCCCACCATTTACTCCGTACTCCTCGCAATGACCAGATTGATCAGGGTTCCTCTGGTTACGGATGTATATGCGTCCGGGTTTTGGCTGATAACCTGATTTTCGGGTATTATAGCGCTAAATTCGCTGGTAACAGCGCCTACTAATAGGCCCGCATCCGCAATCATTGCTTCAGCTTCATCAAGTGTTCTGCCTACCAGGCTGGGCATCAAAGTTCTGATAGCCAGGTCTTCCACAGGGAGAACGGTGACTTCGCAGCGAGTTGTTTTTTGACCATCTTGCGATGTGATGGTGATCCATGCCACGCCGGCACTTATTGCCCTGACCCCTCCATGGCGGATGGTTTCGCGGTAGACAACGGCGATTTCAGGATCACTGGACATCCAAAAAACAGTCTGGTCATCGGCATTTGCGGGGATAATTGTGGCGATAAGGGTTGCTGTTTCACCGACGCGCAAGGTAATGGCGGTGCGGTCGACGCGTATGCCGGTAACTGGTACGGTGAAGAAGCTGACTGTAACGATACTGAAGTCCGTGTGGTTGCCATCTTCTGTGGTGGCTGTGATGACGGCGCTGCCCGGATTGCGTGGACGGACAATGCCGTTTACAACTTCAGCGACAGTTGGGTTGCTGGTTGTCCAGGTTACAGTCTGATCAGTGGCGTATTCAGGGGAAATTCTGGCAACCAATGTTGCGGTTGCTCCGCCGGTAGTCAGGGTAATATCGCTCGGACTGAGGGATACAGATTCCACCGGAATTCGCTCTGCTTCTCCATGAAGCCACGCTCCGGTTTCCGTTGTCCCGTCCGGACGGATTATAATCCCCCTACCGTGCTTCAGGTCTTTTTCCCAACCGCCTTCAAAAATGGTTCCGTCAGGATAAGTAAAAGTGCCGCTACCGTGACGCATATCGTTAAGCCATTCGCCATGGTAGCTAGACCCATCAGCGTAAAAGGCGCTGCCCTGGCCGTGTTTGCGTCCTTCCTTCCAGTAGCCTTCATAGCTGAAGCCGGCATCGTTTTCCAGAACCCCGAAGCCATCTTTAAGGTTGTGTTTCCATGAGCCGGTATAATGTTTGCCATCTGCCCAGCGGTAGGTGCCCTGGCCGTGTTTTTCACCCCTCGCCCATTCGCCCTCGTAGCTGGAGCCATCCGGCAAAAGCAGAGTGCCGAACCCGTGGTACTTGCCGTATTGCCAGCCGCCGGTATAGCTGATGCCAGAGGGGTGGGTCCAGCTGCCCTGCCCATGCCGGAGTCCCTCATAAAATTCGCCAATATATTGTGATCCGGAGGGGTGGGACCAGGTGCCTTGCCCGTGGGGAAGGCCGTCTTTCAAGTCGCCTGTATACTGCACAGACGGGGCACAGCCTATAACTAAATAAAGAGTGAGCAGTATCAGCAGCGCCGGCGCAATCAGCATCATGTAACGGTTTAGTTTCATTGTCACACTCCTTTTCCGGTTTAAGCTTTTCGACGGAGGCAGTGGAAAACCCTGCATGGTTGCACGGATCAGCCCTGTTTTCATCTCTATCGTCGGCGCGCAAAAAACGCTAAAAAGTCTCATACCACATTTAAATATTCGGCATTTTCACTTTACCGAACCACTGCGCCGCCGTACCATCCCGGCCGCCAAACCTGCCGTCAGCAGCACGCAACCAGCGGTGCCATAAACCAGGGAAACCTTGATCAGCTCCGTGACAGTTATTCCGACGGCACTGCTCAATACGGTTGGTCCGTCGTTAAAAAGCAATGCCAATATTTCACTGCCGCCCCAGCTTCGGGCCAACGGCAGGAAGATGATCACTTCGGCCACCTTGGCCAGCAGCAGAAAACTCAAAGCAGAGCAAATCACCGCTATGCCCAACAGCCTCAGCCCGTTGACGATCCCGGCCCACAGCAAGCACAGCACCACCAAAAGCAAGCCCAACACGTAGGGCAGAAAGTTTAAGGACGCGCGATAAAACTGTATTAACCCTAACACTAACCTG
>DATIKA010000279.1:0-1630 GCA_035478055.1 Candidatus Limnocylindrales bacterium
ACCGCAGACGAGCCGGACTTTTGATTGAGATTAAACCTCTAGCCAGCAGTTCAAAGGGTAACGCATATTTCGTCACGGATGGCGTTACCCAGCTCCTGCTGGAATGCGGGATAAGCTGGAAGGAAATTCAAAGAGGGCTTAATTTCAAGACGTCAGAAATTCAAGGCTGCCTTATTTCACACGGGCATCTTGATCATTGCAAGGCGGCCCGGGATGTGATGAAAGCCGGAATTGACATCTACGCCAACCCGGAAACATTGGCGGCCATCAGTCCGGCAGGCGAATATCGGCACCGGTGGTATCAAGTCAATTATGGCCAACAGATTCATATAGGCACATTCATTGTCAAGGGCTTCGAGCTACAGCACGACGTACCGAACACCGGGTATCTGCTCTACAGCACAGCAACAAAAGAAAAAGTGGCATTTATCACTGACAGCTACTACTGCAAATACACCTTTACCGGCTTAACACACATCATGCTTGAGGTTAATCACAGCTATGAGATTCTGGACCGTAACGTTGCGAACGGATCACTGCCGGTCGCACAAAAAAAGCGACTTATCCAGTCGCATATGTCTTTGGAGAATGCCAAGAAGTTTCTGCAAGCTAACGATTTGAGTAAGGTGCAGGAGATTTGGCTGATACATTGCTCGTCAGCCAATTCTGACCCGGAGAGCTTTAAAGTTGAGGTTCAGCAAATAACAGGGAAGCCAACCTATGTTGCGGAGGAATAGGAGGAAAAAGATTGCTAAACGATGATTCGGTGCCATTTTAGGAGGGGTAATTAGTGGTTACACCATTACATCAAGGATTGTATGATAAGCACTTGTCGGAAGTTGCCAAGAACGGTTTACGTCTGGCGGGGTTTAACCTGACCGACATTAGCCGCGACCGACCACTCCCGCCAGACGGCTTAAAGATTCTTGCTGACCTCTGGAATTTTGGTGCGAGCGTGCCTGAGATAATGCAGGAGCTTAATTTGAGTGAGGCGCGGGCAAGTGGTGACCTAGTGTATTTGGAGCTTAAGGGCAAGGTGCAGGGCTTTGTGGCGTGTATGTTTGAGAATAGGAGGGATAGGGATGATTGATTATAAAGACCCAAAGGCTGTAATGCGTTGGCTTAACGGCGAGGACACTGAGGTTGAGGAAGATTGGCTTGAAGGGCAAAAATTCGGAAGGAGGCCAATAATGCGTAAACTAGGCCGTGGCCACTCGCTAAAAAAACTTCACCTGATTTACGCCTGCACTCTCCCATTGTATTTATATGCAGTTTATTCGATTCTTATGCACGCAACCCAAAAAACCCTATCCGGCAATCCTCCCGGCGATATGCCTGTAATTGTGATAATCGGGTTGGGGATAGTGGCGGGGGTGGGGTGGAGGTGGCGAAAGGGGTGAGCAAAAAGCAAAGCGTCTTTTCGTATGCCGAAATGCAAGAAATGCAAGCCTGGCCGCTTGATAAGAAAATCGAAAAGGCGCAGGAAATAATCCGAGAAACATTTAGGCGAGGCAAGAAGGTAGCTCTTGCATTTTCAGGCGGCAAAGACTCAACTGCCCTCTGGCACCTTATCCGCGAAACCTGCCCCGAAGAAGCCAAAGACATGGTAACCATTTTCGGCAATACTGGA
>DATIKA010000280.1:0-10167 GCA_035478055.1 Candidatus Limnocylindrales bacterium
CCATCTTTTCCTCGTTCGGAGTAAGCTCACGGGGAACGATATCGAGCAGATAAACGGGGATACCTACGTTGGCCAGGTGAGCAGCAATTGTAGCGCCCATCACTCCGGCGCCGAGTACGGCAGCCTTACGGATTTCTTTCAAGGCCATTAAAATACCTCCTTACAACGTGAGTTAGTCGCTTTGACAACTTTGTAATTACTGCGCAAAACAAATTACTCCAAGCCTTTAACCAGCAATTCAAACACAGAATCACTCAGGGCAGACAGGTCATACGGTTTGTTAGACATCACCCAACAGGTAACCATTTCATCTACCGCTCCGAATATCACTTTCCGCGCTGTCCTGGTATTCAGGTTTTGCCGATAGAGCCCCTGCTCTTTGCCTTCGTTGATCACCTCCTCAATCAGTCGAAAATAACTTAGCAGCGGTTTGGAGATGCCATTATTAATTGATGGGTCAATTTGTCTCAACTCAATTTGGGTCACTTTGGCCTGGTCAGGCCTGTTGCCAAGTGTGGTGAGATGGTAGGTGATAATGGCGGCTAATTTATCATTAGCACTCTGGTGCCGCGAAAGCTCGCTGTTTAACTCGTCTACGAATCTGGCCATTAAATCCTGAAAGAGAGAGATCAGAATGTCTTCTTTGCTCTCGAAGTAAATATAAACGGTTCCGTCTGCTACTCCCGCGTGGCGGGCGATATCGGCAACCCGGGTGCGGTGGTAACCGGTTTGGGCAAAAGTTTTTACTGCCGCTTCAAGGATGACGAAAAATTTTGTTCCGGTTCGTTTGGCCACGTCTGCACTCCTAATTCAATGAATGAATGCTCATTCGTTTCTATTGTATATTGTTTGGAGAAAATGATCAAGATCTAATGCCGAAATCGTGTCGAAATCGTTTGTGTCAAGATCTGTAGGTGTTAGTGTAAAGTTGCTGTAGGTTTTTTTGTTGTAACATCTTTTTTTCTATGGTAAGATGTAGTTGTTCCAGCGCCTGTTTTAGAGGCGTTTTTGTTGTTAATTCTTCATGCAGAGTGAGTGATAACTTTGCTGTAAGTTGAGATTGTTCAGGATTAAGCGGATAATGCAAATGGCAGCTGCTCTGTGCAATACCGGGTAGCAACGTTTATTATATGATATGATGGCAAGAGGAGGAACAATGATGCTTAACAGTTGGGAGAAAATAGAAAACAATAAGGTTAAAATGGAGATAGAAGTAGCTGCGCCGGATGTGGATACAGCACTGGCGAAAGCTTACCGCGTGGTGGTTAAAAAGGTTAACCTGCCGGGTTTCCGCAAAGGCCGGATACCTCGTCGTATTCTGGAATCGCGTTTTGGTCCGGAAATTTTGCATGAAGAAGCTCTTGAAATTTTAGTCCCACCGGCTTACCAGCAAGCTTTGAAAGAAGCCGATGTCGAGCCCATCAATCATCCTTCATTTGAGTTGGTTCAGGTTGAAGAGGGCAAACCGCTCCTTTTTAATGTTGTCGTGGAAGTAGTGCCGCCTGTTGAGTTGGGTGAATACAAAGGGATAGAAGTAGAACAGGTGGATGTGGTTATTGACGATGCGGAGGTTGATCGCCAGATTACCAAGCTGAGGGAGCAAAACGCGTTGATGGTGCCCTGCGAAGAAAGACCTGCCAGGGAAGGCGATAGCGTATCGCTGTCTTATCAGGGTTTTGTTGATGGCGAACCTTTTGAAGGCGGAGAAGCCGATGATTTTTTGCTTGAATTGGGTTCAAAGTCGTTTATTCCCGGTTTTGAAGAGCAGTTAATCGGAGTCGTCGTTGATGAAGAAAAAGAGGTTATTGTGGATTTTCCAGCAAACTATCGCAAGGGAGATCTGGCCGGTAAAACAGCCGTTTTTAAAGTAAAAGTGAAACAAATCAGTGAGAAACAGTTGCCTGAACTTGATGATGAGTTTGTCAGAGAGATCAGCGAGTTTGAGGATGTAGCGGAATTTAAAGCAGATTTTAAAGAAAGGCTACACACTAGCGCAGAAATTCAGGCGAAGGCTAAGCTTGAAGAGACTGTGGTTGACAGATTAACGGCTGCGTCAAATGTGGAACTTCCGGAAATATTGGTGGAGCGCCAGATTGACCGGATGCTTGGCAAGTTGGATAATTATCTCCGCACTCATGGGATGAGCCTCGATAAATATATTGAGTTTTCTGGTATAAACAAGGAGGAGATGCGTGAGTCCAGAAGGGAAGAGGCTATAAAAAGAGCCAAGGCTAACCTTGTCCTTGACGCTGTGATCAAAAAAGAAGGAATTACTGTTGAAGACAACGAAGTTGAAGACGAGATTGCTGATATTGCACAGAGCTACGATGAAAAAACGGAGCATATAAGAGAGATGCTGACACAGCAGGATCGTTTATCCGTATTGGTTGAGGAATTGCGTGTTCGTAAAGCAATAGATCTCCTGGTCAGAGAAGCCAGGGTTATTAAGGTAGGAGGGTAACTGATGAGCGTATTGATACCAATGGTTGTTGAACAAACCAGCCGCGGAGAAAGGGCATATGATATTTATTCCCGGTTGCTAAAAGATCGCATTATATTTTTGGGCAGCGCTATTGATGACTATGTAGCCAACTTAATTGTGGCTCAGCTACTTTACCTGGAATCGGAAGACCCCAAAAAAGATATCAACCTTTATATTAACTCTCCCGGAGGGTCGGTTTATGCCGGCATGGCAATCTATGATACCATGCAGTATGTCAAACCGGCGATTTCGACCATTTGTGTTGGCATTGCTGCCAGTTTTGGTGCGGTACTGCTGGCAGCGGGTGAAAAGGGTAAACGTTTTGCCCTGCCTCAGTCCAGAATAATGCTGCACCAACCTGCTGGTGGAACTCACGGACAGGCTGTTGATATAGATATCCAGGCTCGTGAGATTTTGAAGCTTCGTGAAACACTGAATATCATATTATCCGGACATACAGGACAACCGGTAGAGACTATTGCCCGGGATACGGACCGAGACTTCTATATGTCTGCTACAGATGCCAAGAACTACGGCATCATCGACGATATCCTAGTTCACCGGACCTAATCATGACGACGAGGTGAATCTTAAATATGTTTAAGTTCAGCGAAGATAAAGGACAGCTAAAATGCTCATTCTGCGGTAAAATTCAGGAACAGGTCCGCAAGTTGGTAGCCGGGCCGGGGGTTTATATCTGTGACGAATGTATTGAACTGTGCAATGAGATCATTGAGGAAGAAATTGGTGATGACCCTGATTTAGGTTTCGTTGATTTACCCAAACCACAGGATATCAAGGACGTTCTCGATCAATATGTTATCGGCCAGGAAGGAGCTAAAAAGAGTCTTTCCGTGGCGGTTTATAATCATTACAAGCGCATCAGCTCCGGGCAGAAGCTGGAAGACGTTGAGTTGCAGAAAAGTAATATTGCGCTGATCGGACCGACCGGAGTCGGGAAGACGTTACTGGCTCAAACTTTAGCCCGGTTTTTAAATGTACCGTTTGCTATTGCCGACGCAACTTCTTTGACCGAGGCCGGTTATGTGGGCGAAGATGTTGAAAATATCCTGCTCAAGCTGATTCAGGCTGCTGATTACGACCTGGAAAAAGCAGAAAAGGGTATTATTTACATCGACGAAATTGATAAAATAGCCCGTAAAACGGACAACCCTTCCATCACCCGCGACGTTTCCGGCGAAGGCGTGCAGCAGGCTCTGTTGAAGGTCCTTGAGGGCACAGTTGCCAGCGTACCTCCCCAGGGAGGACGTAAGCATCCTCACCAGGAGTTTATGCAAATCGATACCACCGACATCTTGTTCATATGCGGAGGCGCGTTTGACGGATTGGAAAAGATTATCCAGAATCGCGTTGGCAAAAAAGGGATTGGTTTTGGCGCCGATTTAGTAGCGCGTGATGATAAGAAATCAGGTGCTATTTTAAAACAGGTATTGCCGCAGGATCTGCTTAAATATGGTTTAATTCCGGAGTTTGTGGGAAGAATTCCGGTAATTGCTACTCTTGATCCTCTAGATAGTGAAGCTTTTGTCAGAATTCTGAAAGAACCGCGCAATGCCTTGATCAAGCAGTATCAGAAGATGTTTGAGCTGGACGGTGTTGTCTTGGAGTTTAGAGATAGCAGTTTGCAGGCGATTGCCGATGAAGCAATTAAACGCGACACCGGTGCCAGGGGCCTGCGGGCTATACTCGAAGAGATTCTTCTTGATGCCATGTTTGATCTGCCTTCCCGGGGAGATATCGATTGCTGCGTTATTACCAAAGAGGTAGTACTGAAGCGTGAATCACCCATCCTGGCAACACGGGATAAGCGCAAAAAGAAGGAAGAGACCGCGTAATAGACAAGAGGCGTTGGAATTTTTATAAAGGAATTCACAAAGCGGGAAGCGAATAACTAATACAAGTAGAGCTTCTCGCTTTTATTTTTATCTGTCAGGGAGGTGGCTTTTGGAGATGCCTGAAAAAGACAAATTGCCTGTGCTTCCGTTAAGGGGAGTATTGATTTTTCCAAATATGGTTCTTCATCTTGATGTTGGACGAGAGCGGTCTGTGACTGCGCTGGAACAAGCAATGATGAAAGATAGTCGTATTTTGCTGATTGCGCAAAAAGATGCCAAGGTGGACGAGCCTTCCGCAAATGATCTTTTTGATGTTGGTACTATTGCCCTCATTAAGCAGATGATCAAACTACCTGGAGGCACTATTCGGGTCCTGGTAGAAGGATTAACCAGGGCCATTATTTTAGAAATTATTAATGGAGAGTTGTTTTTTGAGGCGGAAGTACAAATTATTGATGACGGTACAAAGAAAACGCCGGAAATAGAGGCGCAGATGCGCAGCGTACTATATCAGTTTGAACAATATATCAAGGTTAGCCGCAAGGTTCCCCCGGAAACTCTGGTTACTGTTTCGGACATAGAAGAGCCGGGGCGGTTTGCCGACGTTATCGTTTCACATCTAAGTTTGAAGATGCAACAAAAACAGGAGATGCTGGAAGCTATCGAGCTTAAATCCCGTCTGGAAAAGCTGAGTGAAATTTTGGGGCGGGAAATGGAAATATTGGAGATTGAGCGTAAAATAAACCTGCGTGTCCGCAAGCAGATGGAAAAAACACAAAAAGAGTACTATCTGCGAGAGCAGATGAAGGCAATACAAAAAGAGTTGGGTGAAAAAGACGAGCGCATGGCTGAAGCTGAAGAATATCGCGATAAAATTGCTGAAGCCAAACTTCCTGAAGAAGTTGCCGAAAAGGCGCTGAAGGAAGTGGAGAGACTTGAAAAAATGCCTCCTGCCGCGGCGGAGGGAGTAGTGATCAGAACTTATCTGGATTGGTTGTTGGAGCTGCCCTGGTCTGTGGAAACCGCGGACAGGCTAGACCTGGATATGGCCGAGCAGATTCTTGACGAAGACCACTATGGGTTAATGAAGGTTAAAGAACGAATTATAGAATATCTGGCTGTGCGACAATTGGCTGAAAAATTAAAAGGCCCCATTCTTTGCCTGATTGGCCCTCCGGGTGTTGGCAAGACGTCCCTTGCCAAGTCAGTTGCCAGGGCTCTGGAACGAAATTTTGTACGTATTTCTCTGGGCGGAGTGCGGGACGAGGCTGAAGTCAGGGGCCATCGGCGCACTTATGTTGGAGCGTTACCGGGACGAATCATCCAGGGCATACGACAGGCTAAATCGAAAAATCCGGTTTTTCTGCTGGACGAAATTGACAAGATGTCTGCTGATTTCAGGGGCGATCCCTCTGCAGCCTTGTTGGAGGTGCTTGATCCCGAGCAGAACAATGTTTTCAGTGACCATTACGTGGAAATACCTTTTGATCTTTCACAGGTTATGTTTATTACAACTGGAAATACCACTTATAACATCCCTCAAGCGCTGCTGGATCGCATGGAACTTATCCATATTCCGGGCTATACCGAAGAAGATAAGGTTGAAATTGCACAGCAATATTTAATCCCGAAGCAGTTGAAGGAACATGGGTTGTCGGAACAAAACCTGACTATCACTGAGGGAGCGCAGCGCCAGATTATCAGAGAATATACCCGCGAGGCGGGGGTACGTAACATGGAGCGGAGTATTTCGGCTATATGTCGTAAGGTAGCCCGTGAAGTGGTAAAAGACCGACAAACTTATATCAAGCTGACAAGACAAAATTTGCAGCAGTATTTAGGTGTGCCGCGTTATCGTTACGGTTCAGCCGAAAAGGAAAATGAAATTGGTGTAGCCACCGGTCTGGCTTGGACAGAAAGCGGTGGAGACTTGCTTTTTATCGAGGTAACTCTGATGAAGGGGAAAGGGAAGATGATTCTCACCGGACAGTTGGGCGAAGTGATGCAAGAATCGGCAAAAGCGGCTTTGAGTTATATTCGCTCGCGAGCTGAATCTCTTGGCCTGGATGAGACATTTTATGAAGATCTTGATATTCATGTTCATGTTCCTGAGGGAGCTATCCCCAAAGATGGACCATCGGCGGGTATTGCTATGGCAACAGCAATGATTTCTGCTTTGACCAAAACCCCGGTGCGTAAAGATGTAGCTATGACCGGTGAAATAACTTTGCGGGGCAGGGTTTTGCCGGTTGGCGGAGTTAAAGAAAAAATGCTGGCTGCACACCGAGCTGGCATCAAATATATCCTGTTGCCTGCAGAAAACCGCAGAGATTTAAGCGATATTCCACACAATGTGCGGCGCAAAATAGAAGTGAAACTGATTGAATATCTCGACGAAGTTTTGGATACGGCCCTGGTTAAGCCGGGTGGTAAAGTGGAACCGGTTATTCCGGATACGTTGATTGAACATGATCATGCCCGCTCTCCCTTAAACGACCACGACTCTGCTATCCAGCATTAATATTGTGAAAGGTGCAAATAAGTGCTCATAAAACAGGCAGAGTTGAAAGCCAGTGTTTTTAACGTCAAGGATTTCCCGCAGTGGACTATACCCGAGATTTCTTTTATTGGTCGATCCAACGTTGGGAAGTCATCTTTGATCAATGGTTTGTTGGGAAGAAGCAACCTGGCTCGCACCAGTTCCACCCCTGGCAAAACGAGAGGGCTCTATTTTTACCTGTTGAACGGATGGTTCTGTTTTGTCGATCTTCCAGGTTATGGTTATGCGCGCGTTTCTAAAACTGAACGCCAGCGTTGGGCTCCCATCATCGAAGAATACCTGGACAGCAGAGAAAACCTTTGTTGTTGCATACACCTTCTAGATTGTCGGCATGCGCCTACTGGAGATGACATTTTGATGGCGCAGTGGCTGCGTTTTCACAATGTTGCGACTGTGATCGTGGCGACAAAAGCAGACAAGTTGTCCCGCGGTGCTTTGCTCAGGCAACTCGACCTTATTCGAAAGGGGCTCGGCTGCCCGGAATCATATACTTTGCTCCCTTTTTCAGCCCGTACCGGGGCAGGCCGCGATCAGCTCTGGCGCTCCATTACGCAATGTTTGCCCAAAAATAACTGATCTGTTTGTTGCTGGCACGACGCAGTGACGGTAGTTAGGAAGGGATGTTGACCCATGCCTGTAGCAGGAATCGATGTTGGATCTTTGACTGCTGAAGTTGTTATTCTCGAACAGGATAAAATTCTTGACTATGTGATTATGCCAACAGGTTCAAACAGCAGGTTTGCCGCTGAGAGAGTGATGGAGGCAGCGCTGCAATCGGCGGGTATTGCACTGTCAGACCTTGGGTATATCATCGCTACCGGATATGGACGGGTAAGTATTCCGTTTGCACACAAATGTATAACCGAGATCACCTGTCACGGCAGGGGCGCCTATTTTATCGATGCGCGGGTAAGGACGGTCATCGATATAGGCGGGCAGGATAGTAAAGTAATTCGCCTGAGTGAAAAGGGCCGTGTACTTGATTTTGCCATGAATGATAAATGTGCGGCCGGAACTGGTCGTTTCTTTGAAGTTATGGCTCAGGTGTTGGAGGTTGAACTGGATCAGTTGTCTGTCTTAAGCACTCAGGCTGCAAGTTCAGTATCCATCAGCAGTATGTGTACGGTTTTTGCTGAATCGGAAGTAGTTTCACTGATTGCTCAGGGGTTGCCACGTGAAGATATTGCCCGAGGGTTGTATCAAGCGGTTGCTGAACGCACTGCCGGCCTGGTTAATCGGGTTGGTTTGGAGGAAGCGGTGATGTTCACTGGCGGAGTGGCTAAGAATATGGCGTTGGTGCTGGCCTTGAGTGGTAAGTTTAAGGTTGAGATTATCGTTCCGCCTGAGCCGCAGATAATAGGTGCCCTGGGTGCAGCCTTACTGGCGCAGGACGAACTGGAAAGTTCCTGAAAGTTATAGAAAGCCCTTTTTATTTGCAGGACAATGGGCGAGGCGATTTTGCTCTGACCATTGTCCTGCAAATGGTCTTTATTTATTTAGAATGTGTCCGAGCCTGCCCTGGTGCAGGCTTTTTCTTATTTTGCTGTACAGTAAGCCTGCCAGGACTACTTTGAGCAGATCAAGCGGAATAAAGGGAATAACCCCTGCCATGAGGGTTTGCATGATGTTGAAATTCATGATCAAGCCGAGTTGGATTGCCCCGAGCAGGAAAATAACAACCAGTGCAATAAGCATAGCTCCATATGTGCGCCACAAAGAGAGGTCTGCTTTTGTTTCTGTCAGACGACCGGTCAGATAAGCAGCGGGCATAAAGCCTAACAGGTATCCGCCGGTAGGGCCCAAAAGAATGAAGAGTCCACCTCTTCCCATGGCAAATACAGGTGCTCCGGCAGCGCCGAGCAGCAGGTAGGCAAAAACGGCTAGTAAACCATCTTTGCTTCCCAACAATGCTCCTGCCAGCAGGACCCCGATTACCTGTCCGGTAAAGGGGACCGGGCTAAACGGCAACGGTATAGAAACTTGGGCCAGTACTGCAATCAGAGCTGTGCACAGCGCGATAACAATTAAGCGTTGAATGGACATAATTTCACTCCTTGTGTATAATTTTATGTGATGATTTCTCCATAGTTGATCTGATGGATCTGTCCCTGATTGTCCTTTATAAGAAGGGCGCCTTCAGCGGTTAAATCAAGGGCTGTGCCACAAATTGTTCCACCGGGCCAGTTAATGGTTACCATTTGTCCTAAAGTGGTGTTGAACTCTTTCCATGGTTTTGCAAAGGGGGCAAAACCGGCTTCAAAAAAAAGGCGGTAAGCTTTTTCCAATTCGTGCCTGAGAGATAAAAAAAGCTCAGTACGGTCAAAAAGGCGGACGCTTTCAAGGTGTAATGAAGTGGCCAGTGGAATGAGTTGTGTCGGAAAGTCGTTCTTTTTCTGGTTGACGTTTAGACCGACGCCGGCAATGATATAGTCCACCCGGTCAGGTTCACCTTTTAGCTCGGTGAGAATACCACCCAGTTTTTTCCCGCCGAGTAAAAGGTCGTTCGGCCATTTTACTTTCACCGGCAACCCGCAAAATTCCCTGAGAAATCTGGTCAGAGCTACCGCTGTTACCAGGGTGATCGGTGCTGCTGCGGTCGGGCTGATCATATGTGGTCGGAGAATCATTGAAAACCAGAGTCCTTTACCTGGTGGCGAATCCCAGCTGCGTCCCAGGCGTCCGCGCCCTTGCAGCTGTTCTTCGGCTATAACCACGCTAAAATTTTCCGCATTTTTCTCGGCAAGCATACGAGCCGTTATGTTGGTAGACTCTAATGTTTGATAAAAATAGATATTTTTAATTTCAGATAGCTGTTTATCCAGACGGTCCGGTTCCTCTTCAAGGCGGTAACCGAGATGTTCCCTTGCGTCGATGATGTAACCTTCCTTGCGCAGAAGCTGAATCTGTTTCCAGAAAGCTGCTCTGCTTATACCTGAATTGTGACAGAAAACAGAGCTGGAGATATACTGGTCCCGGTTTTCACGCAAATGTTTTAAAATACAGTCTTTTGTTATATTCATGCCAACCTCTGTGGAAGATTTTTCTGTATTGTAAGGGGAAGTTGTTATATTGTCAACCATAAATTTTGCGGGAGGTTTACAATTAATGCTCAGGGTGAAAAGACTAATGGTGCAGCTTGATCACTAAAGTCGTGGCAAATGCTAGCAGATTGTGGAATAATGGGAACAGAGCACATTTGTCTGCCTGAAGTGAGTGAATCGGTATTCCATCTCCGGCAAATGTAGGGGCTAGCTTCAGGCGCAAAGTTG
>DATIKA010000281.1:0-3707 GCA_035478055.1 Candidatus Limnocylindrales bacterium
TGTTGCCATACTGACCGTTTCCACCCTTGGCATCGCTTGTTCATTCATACCCAAAATCAGGAGAATTCCTATGACCTTCCAACTCGGCCAGTATTTTATTCTGATCTTCTGCCTGGTGGTCAGTTCTATGGCCGATATTGAAAAGTTGCTTGAAACGGCGCCGACGATGTTAGGGATGGTAACTTTTGTCTATTTCTTCTCGGTAGCTCTTCATGTAGCCCTTGCCGCTGTTGCCAGAATTGATACCGATACCGTTATTATCACTTCCGTGGCAGGTCTTTATTCGCCGCCTTTCGTGCCCATGGTGGCAGCAGCCCTGAAAAACAAGGAAGTTATCGTTTCCGGGTTCGTAACCGGAATTATTGGCTGGGTCATAGGCACATACTTGGGCATCGCCGTAGCCTATATACTTCGCATGTTCTAAGTTTGAATCTTGCGCAATATACCGTTGTCTTAGTTCGAACCAATGGAGGAGGCAAAATCATGGCCAGGGTTGAATTCCCTCAGAAAGGAATGCCCGGCGAGGATGTGATGACTGCGCTTCGGTCACTGAAGTCAGGCGATAGCGACTGGAAAAATGGCCGCATGTTCAGCCTCATCTACAATGCCGGTGAAGATGTAGCCAGGGTGGCCGAAGATGCCTACTGTGCTTTCGTGGTGGAAAATGGGCTCAGCCCCTTTGCCTTCCCCAGCCTGCTCAAAATGGAAAACGAAGTCGTTGCTATGTTAGCTGATCTGTTTCATGGTGATGCGGAAGTCGTAGGCAACATGACTTCGGGTGGCTCGGAAAGCATCATAGTAGCAGCGAAAGCTGCGCGGGATTACGCCCGCGCCAAAAAACCGCACATCACTCAGCCTGAGTTGCTCATGCCGCTCTCGGCGCACCCGGCCTTCAATAAGGCGGCTCACTACCTGGGATTGAAAACAGTCATTGTGCCCACAGACAAGAAGACATTGGCCGCGGACGTAAATGCCCTGCGTCAGGCAATAACCGACAACACGGTGCTGATGATAGGCTCAGCACCGTCCTACCCCCACGGGATCATTGACCCCATAGCAGACCTGGCAGAGATAGCGGCCAAGAAAGACATATGGATGCATGTGGATGCATGCGTGGGCGGCTTGATATTGCCTTTCGTAGAAATGCTGGGATACCCCATACCAACCTTCGACTTCCGCATCCCAGGGGTATGCTCCATTTCGGCTGATATCCACAAGTATGGTTTCACCCCAAAGGGAGCATCGGCGATACTGTATCGCAACCCAGAGTTGCGGCAACACCAGATATTTGCCTATGCCGACTGGCCCGGCGGTGTTTATGCCACGCCCAACGTTTCAGGATCGCGGCCCGGTGGCCCAATAGCTTCTAGCTGGGCAACCTTAAAATATCTGGGTATTGACGGTTACCTGAAGTTGCACCAGAAAAGCATGGAGTCCACCAGGAAACTCATCGCTGGTGTTGAGGCGATACCTGGGCTCCACGTGTTGGGCAAGCCGCCAGCCACCGTGTTTGCCATAGGCAGCGATACGCTCAACGTATTCGCCCTTGGTGAAAGGATGAAGGAGCACAGGTGGTATATAGATAGTCAGCACTTGCCGCCATGCCTGCACATGACCATCTCGCCTATCCATGCCACCATCGTGGAAAGTTTTCTGGGCGATTTGCGGACATCGGCCACGGAGGTGGGCAAACTGAGGGCTGAGGATATCTCCGGGGAGGCTGCTATGTATGGCATGGTCGGGTCCATGACCGACCGTAGTATGGCTAAAGACTTCGCTTTGCGGTACATGAACGATCTATACCGCGTCAACTGATGGACGGCATATTTCTGACCCTCTTTCCCATGGAGTGATCCCCGTCCTGTGGCACACTAATGAGACTATACTGGGCTTCAGCACTACCCCCATTGCCCTATCTTTGGGGGTTAATTTGTTACCGCGGGAGCGCTGGTTCCCATGCTGGTTTTCTTGGGCCTTCTGCCAAGCATCTGGCTGGTAGGTGGATGGTTCCGATCTATTTAATGTAAAAAAATATATATTCAAGGCGATGACTTTCACTATCTTGTTTTTCAGCGGTTTGTTTCTGTTAATAGAGTAGAGGAGCTAATACGAGCCGATAGTTGCTAATAATCGTGCTGTTGCCGTGGATAATTTACAATATAGCCTTGACAACCCCCCCCCTGGAGTGTTATTTTAGAGTAGCCTTAGCACTCTTTATGGATAGAGTGCTAAACAGGGTGAATGGAGGCAATGATCATGGCAACACCGATAAGCGAACGGAAAAAACATATCCTTCGTGCAGTGGTTGTCAATTATATCAAAACTGCTGAACCGGTTGGTTCGCGCACAGTAGCCAGATCACACCGTATGAACTTAAGCTCGGCTACAATTCGCAATGAGATGGCTGATCTGGAAGAGATGGGTTATCTGTCCCAACCGCATACTTCTGCAGGAAGAATTCCTTCTCAAACGGGGTATCGGTACTATGTCGATAATCTGATGGATCTTGATAATTTGAGCGAGGATGACGAAAGTGCGCTCAGCCATTCATTGAGCACAGAGAAGATGCGTGAAATTGAGCAGATCATTGTGAGGTCGGCAAAGATTCTTTCATCTGTAACCAACCAAACTTCTATGATTATGGGCCCTCAATTCAGGAAAAGTGCTTTCCATCAGCTGCGTATTTTACCTCTGGACGATCGAAAAGGGCTGGTAGTTTTAATTACTGATGCCGGCTTTATCAAGAATAAAGTTATTGATCTTCATCCGAGCTTAAGCCCGATTGAGTTGCATCAGGTTGTCTCATACTTGAATCATAAGCTCTACGGGTTGACGATCGACCAGGTTACTACTTCGTTGATCAATGAACTGAAGCGCGACCTTTTTCGGCGTATGGAAATTCTAGAACAAGCATTTATCTTGCTTGAAGAGAGCCTCAAGGAAGAGAAACAGATCCGGGTTTTTCTGTTTGGCACAACCAACATTCTTAACCAACCTGAGTTCAAAGATGTGAGTAAGATCCGCCGAATGCTGAATCTCTTTGAACAAGAAACGCTGCTGTTTAAAATATTGGAAGATAGCTCCAGCGAAGAAGGTATCACGGTTACAATTGGTGCTGAAAATGCAGTCGAAGATATTCAGGAGTGTGCTTTAATTACAGGCACCTATAAAATACATGACAAAACCTTGGGTACACTGGGCGTGCTCGGGCCGATCAGGCTAGATTACAGCCGTGTGATCAGCGTTATGCAGCGTTTGGTGGACAATTTAAATAAAAGCTTGAGTTCCTGAGTTAGTGCAGATAACCTGAGAATGGGTGAGGAGTATTGATGGTCAAAAAAAAGAATATTGAGCAGAATAACAAGCAAGTTCATGAACGTATGGAGCCTATTCCGGAAGCCGGGAAGGTTTCAACAGAGGAAACGGAAGTAACAGCTGCTTTTGAGGAGAGTAAAATAGAATGCGAAGAGCTCTCTGAGTTTGAGATAGCTTCTCTTCAATGGTTGCAGGAAAAAGAAGAGCTGATGGATCGGCTAAAGCGAAAGCAGGCCGAAATGGATAATCTGCGTCGCATCAGCAAGATGGAACAGGCTGAAGCCAGGGAGTATGCACTGTCTGAGTTTTTATGTCGCCTTCTACCGGTGCTGGATAATCTGGAACGTGCATTGGAAGCAGCCAGGGGCTCGAAAGAGGTGTCTGATGCTCAT
>DATIKA010000282.1:0-2647 GCA_035478055.1 Candidatus Limnocylindrales bacterium
AGCCGACTAAAAGCGTCATTTTATACGTTGACCAGAAATGGTTTTAGGCTGTTCTTTTCGTTCAGCAATGCGAAAAGTGCGAAAACCTATTCTTACTCACGTGTATTGGCATCCCGAAAAATAAATGGGACACGGTTCCGGCTATTCTAACGGTTTCCAGCGTCCCATTTAAGTTTTTGATCAGATGAGAATCAAACTAGATTGTCTCCACATAAAATCTACATTTTTCGATCTAGAATACTCCCTGCACCTTACCTGTCTCAACGTCTACATCAATCCGTCGATAAGCAGGGTTAGCAGCAGTGCCCGGCATCAGTGAGATTGCGCCTGCAACAGGCACCACAAACCCGGCACCACCGTAGGTAAGAATATCACGTATCGAAAGTTTCCAGCCTTTTGGGACACCCTTTAACGTTGGGTTGTCAGTTAAGCTGAGATGAGTTTTAACCATGCAGGTGCCCATTTTCTGGAATTCTGGATCCTGTTCCATTTTCTTAGCCTTCGCCAGAGCTTCTGGCGAGTATTCTACCCCATCAGCTCCGTAAACTTCCTTGGCGATCAGTTCAATGCGCTGCCGCAAAGGTGTTTCCAGCTCATAAAGGAACTTGAACTCATTCGGTTCATTGCAGGCTTCGACCACCGCATCAGCAAATTCCAGAGCACCATCTCCACCATATTGCCAGTGCTTGGAAAGAGCCACGCGAGCGCCTGCAGCCTCGGCCAGACGTCGCACTGCCTTGACTTCGTTGTCAGTATCGGTATAAAAGTGGTTAATACAAACAACCGGGTTAATACCCGCCTTCTTGACCGTATTGATATGATGGATCAGGTTTTCGCAGCCTTTTTCCACCCACCCGACGTTCTCTTCCCTGTAAGATGGGTCAAGAGGCTGTCCGGGTACTGGCATCGGAGCGCCACCGTGGCACTTTAGAGCACGAATTGTCGCCACAACAACGGCGCAGTTAGGCTTAAGTTCCGACATGCGGCACTTCAGGTTCCAGAATTTCTCAAAACCTATATCGGCAGCAAAACCGGACTCCGTGATAACATAATCACCCAATTTCAGCGCAATCCGATCGGCAACGATGGAAGATTGTCCGATAGCAATGTTGGCAAAAGGTCCGGCATGGACAAAAGCCGGCTGTCCTTCTATGGTCTGCAATAAGTTCGGATTGATCGCCTCGACCATCCAGGCTGTCATAGCACCGGCAACATCGAGATCGCCGGTAGTAACAGGGTTGCCCTTTTTATCGTACGCAACTACAATCTTGGCCATCCGGGAACGCATATCTTTTAAGTCTTTAGCCACAGCCAGAATAGCCATTACCTCTGAGGAAACGGCAATAGCAAAACCGGAATTCATCATAAAGCCGTCTTTTCTACCGCCAAGACCAATGGTAATGTTGCGTAAAGACTGCGCGCAGAAATCAATAATCCATTTCATTTCCACATTGCGCGGATCAATATTCAATCGCTTCAGTCCGCTACGTTCAAGAAAAGCGTCACTGGAATTAAATTCATGCTGAATGCGAGACGTAAGTGCTACCATAGCCAGGTTGTGCGCGTTCATGATCGCATTAATGTCCCCGGTCAGGCCCAAAGAAAATGGCGTGAGAGGAATACATTGGGCTAACCCACCGCCCGCAGCAGATCCCTTAACATTCATTGTTGGTCCGCCAGAGGGTTGGCGAATGGTAGCAATAACATTCTTGCCCCGCTTACCCATACCCTGGGTCAGTCCCATGGTCGAAGTCGATTTCCCTTCACCAAGAGGAGTGGGAGTAATAGCTGTAACATCGATGTACTTGCCATCTGGCTTATCCTTCAATCTCGCCAGAACTTTTTTATAGTCAACTTTTGCCACGTAGTGTCCGTGGGGCAGAAGCTCCTCTTTGTCGAGCCCAAGCTCCTCTGCTAACTGATAAACTTTCTTCATGTTTGCTTCTGCTGCCTCGGCTATTTCCCAATCAGCATGTTTTGTCGGATCTAACGGCATTAACACTACCTCCTTCTTATTAAATAGACTAATATAACATCCTGCACTTTTCGCCTATAAAAATAGCCCCCCCTCAATTAAACGAATACATATCATCCTATGTTTTCGTTTATTCTTTATGCAATGACATATTCAATATAACTGTCATTAATTCCTGCAGAAAAGTTCAGGTTTTCACATATTTTTCAGATCAGTCAGGGCAGGCACTCCACCAAGAGATGTCGCAGTTATTGCCGCTCTTTCAACAGCGTGAGATACCGCTTCAGCGGCCATCAAACCAACTATACTTACATCTGCAGCCACCACGCCCCGAGAAAGGGCAAATACTGTATCGCCATCCCATAAGGTATGAACCGGCCATATGCAGCGCGCCAACCCATTATGGGCCATCTGGCAAACTTTAAACAGCGCTTCCCTGGACAATGCAGCATTGGTGGCTACCACTCCCAAGGTTGTATTGCCAGGGCTACCCGTTCGCTCCGTTTCCAGTAGCAGGTTAACAGTCTTTTCCATACTACCTGTCTCAGGGTTACGAGGCCCGGCCAGAAGATTGCCGCGGCGATCATAGATATCACCAAAAGCATTAACCACCACCAGAGCCGCAACCACCAGCTCTCCCCGATGCACCGTTGCTGAACCCTGGCCAGATTT
>DATIKA010000283.1:0-10078 GCA_035478055.1 Candidatus Limnocylindrales bacterium
AAGAGTAATAGTCCCGGCAGTGTCGATAATATCGTCAATAAAGATTGCCGTTTTGCCTTTCACATCACCGATAATGTGCATAACCTCGACTTCGTTCGGTGAGGGCCTTTTTTTGTCAATGACGGCAATGGCCAATGCTAACCTATTGGCCAGTTCTCTTGCCCTTGTTACACCACCTAGATCAGGTGACACCACTACCCCGTTCTCGATCCCTTTTTGCTTAAAATAATTGGCTAAAATGGGTAAAGCAGTCAGGTGGTCAAGAGGTATATTGAAAAAACCCTGGATCTGGCCGGCATGTAGGTCCATAGCCACAACCCGGTTAGCTCCGGCTGCAGTAATAAGATCAGCCAAGAGTTTAGCGGTAATCGGGTCACGTGCCCTGGTCTTACGATCTTGCCTGGCATAACCGTAGTAAGGAATGACAGCATTGACCGACTTTGCCGAAGCTCTTCTGAGTGCGTCTATAATGATTAGAAGTTCCATGATACTCTCGTTAATAGGGCTGCAGATCGGTTGAATCAGGAAAGCATCAGTGCCGCGCACGCTCTCCCCGATACTGATCGAGATTTCCCCATCACTGAACCGGCTGACCTCGCATTTACCCAAGGGCACCCCTACATACTGCGCTATCTCCTCAGCTAAACCGCGATTGGCGCTGCCACAAAAAATCTTCAGCTTTTCTCCGTTAACCACCTTGAACCCTCCTGAAAGTACTACCTTAAAGTTATTTTACCTAACTCTTCTCTTCGTTCTTCTTCTTCTCCTGCCCATTTGCTTTTCTCTTGAGTATCCGATTCGCAAGTTCCAGTTTGTTCACCTGCCGGGCCCTGGCCAAAGCCAAAGCTCCCGGGGGTACATTTTTGTTAATTGTCGAGCCGGCACCAATATAAGCATTTGCTCCGATCGAAAGCGGGGCTATCAGGTTACTGTTGCACCCAATGAAGGCACCACTATCTATGTTGGAGCGGTGTTTGTGTTTGCCATCGTAATTGACAATGATAACGCCCGCTCCCAGGTTGACCCCATCTGCTATATCCGCATCGCCGACATAACTCAGGTGAGGTACTTTTGTCCCCCGACCAAGGGTGGAATTCTTAACTTCAACAAAATCGCCTATTTTAACATTCTCACCAAGATGGCTGCCGGGCCTGATATAGGCAAAAGGCCCTATCACCACTCCGTTTTCAATTTCACTTTCTACAACTACTGACTGTTGAATTGCCACATGGTCTTTAATCTGAGCTGCGCGCAGATGAGCTCCCGGCCCAATTTGGCACGATGAACCGATATTTGTACCGCCTTCGATAATACTATTCGGCCAAATTACAGTATCAGAACCGATGTTAACACCATAGTCAATATAGGTTGAACCTGGATCGATGATAGTAACGCCGCTTAACATCATGGTGCGGTTAATACGTTCGCGTATCAACGCTGCCGCTTCAGCAAGCTGCACGCGGTCATTAATGCCTAACCCCACACGGTAATCATCGATCTCGTAAGTGCCAACGCTATGCCCATCACGGCACATCAGAGCAATGACATCTGTCAGGTAGTATTCACCCTGAATATTATCAGATGAAAGCATAGGCAAGAAGCGCCGGAGCAAACTTAAATCAAAACAATAGGTGCCGGTGTTAACCTCCCTGATCTGTTTTTCCTCTTCGGATGTATCCCTGTCTTCAACAATACGTATAACGTAACCGTTTTCACCGCGAACAATCCGACCATAACCAGTGGGATCGGGTAAACTCGTCGTCGCAACCGTGACTGCGTTTAAACCATGATGCTGAAGGAGTTCTGTGATATGCCGACCCTCTAACAATGGTGTGTCCCCGCATAACACCAACAACCGCCCGTCCTCCGGTAAATCATGCAATGCCTGAGCGACTGCATGCCCTGTACCCAGCTGTTGCGCCTGCAAAACATAACGCCATTGCTGGCCAATAGTATCCTGAACCAGAGAAGCACCATGACCAACAACAATCAGTATCTGCTTTGTCAGGGCGGATGCGCTATCAAGAATATAATTTATCATTGGCTGGCCGCAAAGGGAATGAAGGACTTTCGGCCGCCGGGAGTGCATACGCTTGCCTTCTCCCGCAGCCAAAACTACAACCCAAGGCTGCTCCATATTGCATCTACCTCCCGCTTTTCAATGGTCAACCATTATCAACACGCTTCTGTTGGCTTAAGATAAAATGATAAGCCTCCAATCAGGTTTCCAGAGTAGCACTCTCTATCTCCTTTTTATATGCGTCCAATACTGCCTGCTGGATGCACTCTCTGACTTCAGCATTGATCGGATGCGCAATATCTCTGAACTCGCCGTTCGGTATGCGTTTACTTGGCATAGCCACGAACAAACCATTGATACCTTCAATAACGCGTACATCATGGACAACAAACTGCGCGTTCAGAGTAATAGAAACAATTGCTCTTAAATTACCTTCTCGAGTCAACCTTCTGATACGAACATCGGTTACGTCCACAGGTACACCGCCTTTCAGGATTAGATAATTGCCTACCACTACATCGGAAGTTTGCTCAGTATACTACCTCGCTAATTTTCGCTGTAAACCCCCTTATATACCGCCACCTGCTGTGGCAGTGCCATCGGAAGGATGAAAATATTTTGGTAATGACATTTTCGGGACAGCGCTAATCAACGTGCATATCTTCACTTGAATATTGTATGGTAATTGCTGTGATCATCTTATCATTGTTTCCACTATGCTGCATAAGATCCCGTCAAAATTAGAAATGTTTAACATTCATTTATCCCCTACCTGACCACTCTCCAAAAGCAACTGTTGGCTATGGTTTATTTTGTAACGCCCGTCGCACTGCTGCTAAATCACTAATTTTGTCTACATCGGTTCCGATTTCCACATGCTCACAAACCACTGCCCGCACTCGAAGGTTAAGAAGCCGGGAAAAAAAATCCTCCAGGTCAGATACGGCAAGCTTTCTGAATATATATTTAATAATCAGGGAAAAAGAAAGCATACGAAGCAGTCGTAACGGCTTTTTGCGTGAGGAAATGAATATCTCCAATTGAGAGCGATTCTTCAGAAACCAATCCGGTCGTAACAGGCCAATATTACCACCAGTAATTTCACCTTCCTTGAGATGCACATAGGTGCGCTCAGTTTCAGGAAAACGACGGGAACAACATTCACGGGTAAGTATTGGGTAGTAAAAATCATGATCAAAAGGAGCGCACCGTTCCACAAAATCCTCAATTACCGCTGCGGTAAGCAGCGGAATATCGCCAGTGACAACAAGGCACAAACGATCTTCTTTTACGGCTTCGAAACCAGCAGCCAGGTTGTCAAGCATAGTGCCTTTTTCCGGCACTGATAAAAAAACATATCCAGACTGCTGAAGTATTTTTAATTCTTCTTCCGGACCAATAACAACGATGCAATCTACAGAAGATGCTTCCACCAGGCTCTCCAAAATATAACCAAGCAGTGGTTTTCCATGTAGCTTGATAAATGCTTTGTTGGATACTCTTTCTTGCACTGTCAGTGGTTCCGGTTTCCCTCCGCCAGCCAGGACTACGGCATCAAACATCTAACCACTCCTTATCTCCGGTAATCGTCCAGCAAAAATAGACCCGATTACCCCCTTGTTGCAAAGCAAGTGCGGCGCTCCGGGCCAAGGCATACTCTTTAGTTAATACAAACAAAGTCGGTCCGCTGCCAGATAAAGCCGGGTGAAGACCCAAGCTTTGAAGCTGTCCTTTAAGCTTACGAAGCGAATCACAAGCCGGCAAAACTACTGTTTCCAGAGTATTAGTCTGACCACCGACAAACCATTTTACTATATTATCACTATTCCCATCCCGGATCGCATGCAGTAATACGTCCAGAGGCGGTTCGCCAGCATGTCGCAGTTCCAACGAACGATAAACTGCAGCCGTGGAAAGCGTCAGCGCCGGCGGGAGAACCAACACTACCCAGAAGAAGGGCAGCGACTGCAGCCTTTCCAGCTGTTCCCCTCGACCCCGGGCCAGAACGGTGCCTCCGAACAAACAATAGGGCACATCTGACCCCAAGGTAGCTGCCATTTTGATCAATTCTGCATTGCTGACTCCCAGCTGCCAATAGTCGTTTAAAGCAACCAGTGTGGCAGCAGCATCACTGCTGCCACCGGCTAACCCTGCTTCCACTGGAATATTTTTATATAAAGTTATCCGCACACCGGGCAAAGATCTGCTCGTCTGCCGCAATAGCGTCTCTGCAGCCAGACACACCAGGTTATCTTTTCCGGCAAGGGCTTGTTCACTGCAAGAAAAGTACCACCCCGTACCTGGGCAAGGTTCAAACAACAAAGTATCCGCTAAGGAAACCTGCTGCATTACCGATTCGAGCTCATGATAACCGTCCGGTCGGCGTCCAAGAACTGTTAGGCCGAGATTTATTTTCGCCGGTGCGCGAACTTGAAAACCTCTGTTCCTGGTCAGGTTACCTTCACTAACCTTTTGTTTTCTGTGATCCCGGGTATACGTCCACGCTTGGCCAAAGCCTCTCCCTGCACCTCTTTTAAATCCATGGTCATGTCAATTGCTGCAGCATGAGAAATAAAGCTACCTACACCAAATGCATCAGCTCCGGCCTCAGCCAAAGCTGCGATTCGCTGCAGATCAAGCCCTCCTGAGACAACGATCTGAACATGCTGAAAACCAGCCTGGTTGAGGCGGGCTCTCGTTTCCCGCACCAAGCCAGCAGTTACACCGCCTCTCTCGCCGGGAGTATCCAGGCGGATTCCTGTCAACTGCTTTCCCAACGCCTCTGCTACTCTTAAGGCTTCCTCTGGTTCGTCCTTAAAAGTATCAACCAACACAATCCGAGGATCACCTTTCGATACAAAGCGATCATAGGCTAATGCCAATTTTACAGTATCGCCAACAATCAAAAATGCAGCATGGGGGATAGTACCCATAGGGATTCGACCCAAAAGCAGCGCCCCCAGGACACAACTGCAACCGTCTACACCGCCGACTACAGCAGCACGTTCCATTACTGGTGCCACTGCAGGATGCACGTGCCTTGCTCCGTAGCAAATTACTGTACGGCCAGCAGCCGCCACTTTACAGCTACGCGCAGCGGTTGCCCAACCGCTTGAGCTGGCTAAAATTCCCAGAAGTGGTGTTTCATAAACACCAAAGTCTCTATATTTTCCTTTAATACGCATAACAACTTCACTGGCATCCATAACCTCACCTTCGGTGAGAGTCCATATCTCCAAATTTTTGTTACGCAACAGATATAGTGCTTCATCCACACCGGCAAGAACGCCATCACGTGAAGAAAATATTTCCGCCGTTACTACTTTGTCGGCCAACCCCATTTTCGCAAGCAAATCTCTGGTGCGCACAAAGTAGATATCGCTGGTCAAACCCTGCTCGATTTCCGCTCCAGTCGCAGAAAAAAAACGACCATTCTTAATAACATCCATTGCCGCAATATCTTCAAGCGTTACAAAATCTTTCACGTTTATTCAAAACCTCCCTGCTGCTTAAATCAGGGTAACTCCAAGCGTTTTCCCCATCTCCTGAAGCGCAAACCTATGTGCATCCTGATCAAAACTGGTAACGGCGTCGATAGGCACTGTAACCCTGTAGCTCAGCATGCGGGCCTGTGCTGCGGTGTATAAAATGCATATATTGGTAACTACGCCAACGAGCTCGAGATCGCTTATTCCTTTTTCACGCAAAGTCAGATCAAGATCTGTGCCGAAAAAAGCACTGAATCGCCTTTTATAAATTATTCTTTCTCCAGGTAGAGGAGCAAGTTCGGGAACAATCTCGCTCCCTTCTGTGCCTTCCAGGCTGTGCGGTGGGAACATGGTAAATTCTTGATCATCGTAAACATGACGATCGCACAAAAAAATTACCAGCTCTCCAGCCGAACGGTATTCATCCAACCTTGATTTAATCGCTAAGACTACATCTTCTGCCCCTGGACCGATGTACAGAGCCCCTTTTTTATCTATAAAGTCAACGACCATATCAACAATCAACAGCGCTTTCATATCGATCCTCCCGTTGCTCAGAGTTGCAGCCAGTTAGAAACGCTATTCTACACAGGGCAGTCTAATCCTGCTCGTCGGTTTTGATGCTGTTCAAAATACACCTGTGTCAGGCACATGGAAACTCTTTTTTGAACCAGCAAGTGGAATATCCACGGCATGAGTTGTGCCCCCATATCGATGTGCGACGATAAGCCAAAATACCGGGCATCTCATCAACCTGACCAGGCAGAATAAAAAACAAAACCGGAACAGTTACAATCCGGTTTAAGGTTAACAAATATACAGTGAAAACTCTACCTTCTGTGCCGCTTCCCCAAACGGGGAGCTTACTCTTGCCGCATTCCACTTCCACGTTTTACTATAGTGCCACCGTTCGGCGTATATCTCCTCCATCAAAACTTAACTCAACAGTTTCAGTGAGCACATCGGCGTAACTGAATGAAAGCCGCTGGAAATAGCTGTTCTCATCTATCCGCACTATGAATATAGAAGGGTACGTGCTCTCAAGCACCCCTTCTTTTTCATATGTCTTACGCCGACCACGATTGGCACGCAGCTTTATCTTTTCACCAAGATGCGACTCAAGCCTCTTACGGATTTCAAATAGGACATCTTCAGCCACCATTCAAAACCACCTTAGAATTATTCTTACTACGAATGATAACACAATATCGGGCAATTTGTCAAGAAATACAAAGATTTACAGCAAAAAATGAAGGCGAAAGGGGGTAATGAAGCTTACAATCCGCATAATCTGGCGATGTGAGTTCCAGAATAACCGGCAGTATGTGCAAACTGCAAACTGTCAGAAGAGAACATTTTAACGCGTAAAACGATCGGCAACAGTTGTAGCACCGAAAGAGTCGGGTTTGATTAAAGCCCGGTAACCGCTGCCAATAACCATGCCGACAACCTCTTTAATCATATCGCGCGTTTCACCTTTTTCACCTACATCAAGGTGAATCTCTACATTCAACCGTTGATCGCCATTCTGAGCTAATCGCTCGGTCAAACGCGTGGCCACTTCAAGGCTGAGAAACGTCTCATAATATATCCGCTGGCGCAAACTTTCCATATAGCGTGTTTTTTGCTTGTGATAATAAAAACGTCCGCCTTTTCCTATACGGTGAACGACAACAGCTGTGACAAATATCACACAATCATTAATAAAGGAGTGCGAATCTGTACCAATAACCAGTTTATACAGATCATCAGGGAATTCATTAGTATAACCAGCCAGATCTTGAAACAATTCGTCAAAAGTAACCTGGCCTTTGGTTGGGCTGGTAAAAAGCATTGCACCAGCGACCTTTCAACTTTATTTTATGTAGCCATTATAAACGAGCCCGATCAAAGTTGCAAATTTCTCGGCAGACAGTTGTTCCGGTCGTACAGCTAAATCAATACCAGCCTGGCTCAAGAAATCAGCTGATTGCTCCTTAGGCCAGGAAAAAGTCCGGCTGATGCTATTGAGAATAGTTTTGCGTCTCTGTTGAAAAACTCCCGCCACCAACTTCCAGAACAACTGTTCCTCTTCAAAATTAAGCATTTGCTCCCGCGGTTCGAGTCTCAACACTGCTGAACCAACACTGGGACGAGGCCAAAAAACATTATTTGACACTTCGAAAAGAATCTTGCTAGTCGTATAATAGCTGCATAGCACAGAAAGTCCACCGTAGTTGCTATCACCAGGCTGCGCAACCAAACGTTGTGCCACTTCTTTCTGAAACATAAGTACCGCAGATTTAAAGGGAAACCTTTCCCTGAAAAGCGCATACATTAGTGGTCCGGAAATGTTGTAGGGAAGGTTGGACACCAGTTTGACCGCTGACCCTGCCGCAAAATGAGCGTTGATCAATGAAAGCCATTTCACATTCAATGCATCTTGGCAGACAACCTTTACTGATTGCCACGGCTCTAACAACTCGCTTAAAAATCTGACCAGGCCCCGATCGATCTCAAGAGCCAAAATATTTGCACCTGCACGGGCCATGTCCAGAGTTAAAGCACCTGCTCCCGGTCCAATTTCAATAACAGCATCACCCTGTTCGATTTCTGCTGCAGAAGTTATCTTTCGGACGATGTTAGCGTCAACCAGAAAGTTTTGACCCAACTTCCGGTGGGGAGATAAACTGTGTTGTGTAAAAAAAGAAACAATTTCCCGCGGAGAAGTTGGATCCAGCGGTTGCACCATTAAAATACCCCCTGCTTTTTGCTTTTCGCTTAATCTTATCTTGAAGTCCTCGGTTCCGTCAAATACTTACTCCCAGCGAGGGCACCACGTGTCCTAATTCTAAGGTGGTTACTGTAATTCGTACTTTGTAACAATGCGGCCCTTTCTTTCAAAAAAATGCGCAAAATGGGGCAGATCTCATTGTTTGGAGTAGCAAAAACACAAAGTGCGAATCGAAGCTGCTTCGTGTTTTCACTTCATATGCAATTTGATATGCACATTCGCAAATCTTAACTAACATAGGCGACGCATGCATCGCCCCCGCCCCGGTCTCCCACGACACCTTATTGCCCAACCCCCGGAATTCAAAGTTTTGCATTGGAAAGTTTAGCTCCCGCTAAACATCCCGGTTTCAGCCGGGCGTACAGGCACCTACAAAGAAAATAACAATAAAAAATATAATGACAAAGTTGCAACCATGCTTTATAATTAATTTAACATGAGGAACAATTTACTTGGTGAAGCAATCGTCTTTCGGAAAGGAGGATCGCTCTTTTTGGAAGAGACTTCTTGTCCTCGTCGTTAGTGGGGACGCCATCAAAAGGATGAAAATAACCCGATGTTATTTTCAGGATAGCTTGTAAACAAATTGGATAAAATGACTTTACAAAATTTTAAAAGGAGGCATTCTAAGAAGATGGCAGATTTTAAAGAGATCGTAGGAACCCTAAGTAATAAATTGGGAACAGTTGACCCGGCCAAGATGAAAGGGGTCAATGCGGTGTATCAGTTTGATCTAACCGGAGATAACGGTGGCGTTTTTCACATAACCGTTGCTGACGGCACTTCAACTGTGGCAGAAGCTGCACATGACAACCCTAATATTACCATCACCATGGCCGCAGATGATTTCAGCAACATGCTGGAAGGCAAATTGAACGCTACTTCCGCTTTCATGGCAGGCAAACTAAAGGTAAAAGGCGATATGTCTTTGGCGATGAAACTGCAGAGCCTTCTGGGTTGAGGAAGTTGTTTGTACTATTATTTTCCTGATGTGCCGAAGAGGAATTACATTAACCGTATTGCGAATGATGTATCCTGCGACTCTGCACTGGTCTTTTCCCAGGGAATATTGAATCGTAGTGAAAATGAAATCAAAAAAATGCTCCCCAACACACAATACGGGGAGCATTTTTTACTCTTTCAACCAACCAGGTTGCCTGAAAAAAGGCGTACCGCATTGGCGTAAACCTGGTCGATTAGTTTACCCTGTTCTATATCCAATGACAAGGCTACCTGCTCGTAAATGAACTTTATATAAGCCGGCTCGTTACGCTTGCTTCGGTAAACTTGTGGTGAAAGATAGGGTGAGTCAGTTTCCAGAAGCAACCTGTCCACAGGAATCTCCTGCAACAGGTCACGTAATTCATGTGAGCGAGGATAGGTTGCAGGGCCAGCGACTGAAAGATAGAAACCTAAATCTAGAAAGGCATGAGCCCAGCGGCGATCGCCGGAAAAACAATGCATCACACCCTTGACAGCAGGCAGAACCTCTTCCTTCAATATCTGCAACGTTTCAGCATGAGCATCACGACTGTGAATAATAACCGGTTTATCGGTACGGCAGGCCAAACGAAGTTGCTCGCGAAAAATACTTTCCTGTACTTTCTTCGGTGAGAGGTTGCGGTAAAAATCAAGACCTGTTTCTCCGATTGCCAGAACAGTGTTTGCTTTGGCCATACTTTCCAATTCGTCGATCCAATTTGCTGTAACCTTACCGGCATCATGTGGGTGAATACCTACGGAAGCTCGAATCTGGGGATACTGTCTACTGAGTTCAATAGATCGGCGAGAGCTCTG